>JAHEYJ010000027.1 GCA_023251675.1 Bacteroidota bacterium | reverse complement strand
CGGCAGTACGGGAGCGGGAAACGACCAGGTGCGGTTTGATGTCATTTTTAATATTCTTGTTCCCGGCATACAGATCCTGACTCCCATCCGGGAATTAAAACTTTCACGGGAAGAAGAGATCGCATATTTGAAAAAGCATGGAGTGAAAATGAATTTTGAAAAAGCGCTTTACTCCATCAATAAAGGATTGTGGGGGACCAGCGTGGGAGGAAGAGAAACACTGACCTCGGATAAATCATTGCCGGAAGAAGCATTCCCAACGCAGCTCACAAAAAAAACCGAAGAAGAACTGGAACTGGGTTTTGAAAAGGGAGAACTTATTTCTGTGAACGGAAAGAAATTTTCAAATCCGGTGAATGCTATTCAGAAAGTGCAGGAGATCGCAGCTCCTTTCGCCATCGGAAGAGATATTCATATCGGCGATACGATCATCGGCATTAAAGGAAGAATTGGATTTGAAGCGCCGGCTCCTCTGATCATTCTCAAGGCGCATACAACTTTAGAAAAACATGTGCTCACCAAGTGGCAGGCCCACTGGAAAGAGCAAATGGGAAACTGGTACGGCATGATGCTGCACGAAGGCCAGTTCCTCGATCCCGTGATGCGCAACGTAGAAGTATTTATGGAAAGCACACAGAAATCGGTAACAGGAACCGTGAAAGTAGTACTGGCGCCTTATCGTTTCAATATCATCGGCATCACTTCAAAATACGATCTCATGTCATCTAAGTTCGGAAAGTACGGCGAGATGAACACGGCATGGAGCGGGGAAGATGTGCGGGGGTTTTCAAAAATAATTTCGAATCAAACAATGATCTGGAAGAAAGTTAATGGTTAACAGTTAATGGTTATTAGGCGGTTTCCAATAACAATTAACTAATAACCATTGACCATAAAGTCGGTAAAGAAAAACAGAATGAGAAATAAAATTAGAGTTGGAATTCTGGGCGGTGCCGGTTATACAGGCGGCGAACTTGTGAGGATCTTGTTGAATCATCCGCATTCAGAGATCGTTTTTGTTCACAGCAAAAGCAATTCCGGAAATCTGTTGAGCGATGTGCATACGGATCTGCTGGGAGAAACCGATCTGAAATTTTCAGGTTCGCTTTCAGATTCGATCGATGTTTTGTTTTTATGCCTCGGCCACGGTGAATCGGTGAAATTTCTTTCTGAGAATAAGATCAATAAGAAAATTAAGATCATCGATCTGAGTCAGGATTTCCGAATTGCAAGTAGGCAGTCAGTCCAGGCGGATCCGTTCGCCAAAGGACGAATTCGTCCGCAAGGCGAATCCTTTGGCGGATTGGCAGTCAGCCCAGGCGGATCCGTCCTTTGGCGGATTGGCAGTAGGCAATTTGTTTATGGTTTACCAGAATTGAACCGAGAAGAGATAAAAAAGGCTGACAACATCGCCAATCCGGGATGTTTTGCGACGGCTATTCAGCTGGCATTGCTTCCGCTTGCGGATAAAAAATTGCTGAACGATGAAATTCATGTGAGCGCGATCACCGGTTCAACGGGAGCGGGACAGGCGCTTTCTGCCAGCAACCATTTTACGTGGAGGAACAATAATATTTCTGTTTACAAAGCATTTCAGCATCAGCATTTGGGAGAGATAACTCAGAGTATAAAACAACTTCAGAAAAATTTCAGTCACGAACTGAATTTTATTCCCTTCCGGGGAAATTTCACGAGAGGAATTCTGGCAGCGGTATATGTGAATTCAAAATTACCGCTGGAGGAAGCAAAAAACCTATTCAAAGAATATTATAAGTTACATCCGTTCGTAAAAATTTCAGACAAAACTCCGGATATAAAACAAGTGGTGAACACCAATAAATGTATTCTCTATTTGGAAAAGCACACCAATAAACTTTTGATCCAGAGTGTAATTGATAATCTTACCAAAGGCGCCTCCGGACAAGCGGTTCAGAATATGAACCTGATGTTGAGACTGGAGGAAACCATAGGTTTGAAACTGAAAGCTTCGGCATTTTGAACAGAATTACGTTAATTATGGATAAGGGAATTGTGAAATTTAAATATTCAATAGATAAAACGGATTATTGTGGATCTATTCGTAATTCGGATTATTCGTTATTCGTAGAGTATGAAACCATTTGATGTTTATCCGCTGCTTGATGTAGAACCGGTAAAAGCCAGCGGTTGCTGGTTGTGGGATAAAGATGGAAATAAATATCTGGATCTCTATGGTGGCCATGCGGTGATCTCCATCGGCCATTGCCATCCGCATTATATAAAGAAGATCGAAGGGCAGTTGGAGAGAATTGGTTTTTATTCCAACTCAGTGCGGATTCCTTTGCAGGATGAACTGGCGCAGAAGCTCGGAGATCTTTCCGGCTATTCCGATTACAAATTGTTTTTATGCAACAGCGGCGCGGAAGCCAATGAAAATGCTCTCAAACTTGCTTCGTTCTATAACGGAAGAAAAAGGATTATTGCCTTCACCAAAGCTTTTCATGGAAGAACTTCGCTGGCGGTTGCCGCAACGGATAATCAATCCATCGTCGCTCCTGTAAATGAGACGGAAAATGTTTTGTTCCTTCCTTTTAATGATGAAGCTGCTCTGGAAAAGGCGATGAATGATTCTGTTTGCGCCGTCATCATTGAGGGAATGCAGGGAGTTGGCGGGGTGCAAGTGCCCACGGATTCATTTCTCAAGAAAGCAAAATCGCTTTGTGAAAAATACAATGCAGTTCTGATACTGGATGAAGTACAGAGCGGCTATGGCAGAAGCGGAAAATTTTTCTCGCATCAGTATTCAGGAATAAAACCGGATCTTATTACTACTGCAAAAGGAATGGGTAACGGTTTCCCGGTTGGGGGCGTGTTGATTAGTCCAAAGTTCAAAGAAAAACATCATATGCTCGGAACCACATTTGGCGGGAATCATCTCGCATGTGCCGCGGCCATTGCTGTGCTCGATGTGATCAAGAGCGAGAACCTGATGATGAATGCAAAAGGCATCGGTGATTATATGATCTCGGCTCTGAGAAAAATTACGGGGGTGAAAGAAGTGCGCGGCCGGGGGCTTATGATCGGGATCGAACTGGATTTTCCCTATGAAGCGGTTCGTAACGAACTTATTTTCATACATCGTATTTTTACCGGCACATCCGGAAAAAATGTGATTCGCATATTGCCTCCGCTCACACTTTCAAAAGAAGAAGCGGAGATATTTCTTCATGCCTTTGCTTCGGTAATGAAAAAACTTCTTGTAAAATAATTCATGAAAAAATTCACTTCGGTTCGGGATGTTGAAAATATTAATCGGCTGGTAAAAGAAGCTTTGATCGAAAAACAATTTCCTTTCGCGAACAAAGAACTGGGAAAGAACAAAACGCTTGGATTGATCTTTTTAAATCCAAGCCTGCGAACACGGCTCAGTACGCAGCGTGCAGCGCAAAATCTCGGCATGGATGTGATCGTGATGAACCTTGATAAAGAAGGATGGAGCATTGAGACTAAAGATGGCGTGGTGATGGATGGCTCTGCAGCCGAACATATAAAGGAAGCCGCTGCGGTGATCGGCCAGTACTGCGAGATCATCGGCGTGCGATCGTTTCCAAAACTGCTGAACCGTGACGAAGATTACAGCAACGAAGTGCTGAATAAATTCATTCAGTATGCAGGCGTTCCGGTTGTAAGTTTGGAATCGGCGACGCTGCATCCGTTCCAGTCGCTGGCGGATCTAATTACAATTACAGAAATTTGGAATAGTAAACCGAAAACTGTAAACAGTAAACCAAAAGTTGTTCTAACATGGGCGCCTCATCCGAAGATCCTTCCGCAGTCGGTTCCGAATTCATTTGCGGAGTGGATGGTTAGGGCAGATGTGGATCTTGTTATTACGCATCCTCAGGGATATGAATTGGATACTCGCTTTACCTCCCTTCCGCCAACTGGCGGAGAGGGCCGGGGTGGGGTCGCGAAGATCATGTATAACCAAGACGAAGCATTCAAAGGAGCAGATTTTATCTATGCAAAGAACTGGTCTTCGTATAAAGAGTACGGAAAAATTTTGTCTCAGGATAAAAACTGGATGATCACCAATAAAAAAATGGCGCTGACCAACAACGCGAAGTTCATGCATTGCCTTCCGGTGCGAAGGAACATGATCGTTGCTGACGAAGTGCTTGACAGCCCGGCTTCCGGGGTGATCCGGCAGGCAGGAAACAGGATCTGGTCCGCTCAGATCATTTTGAAAAAAATATTGGAGCAATTATAGTTTGTCCCCCTTTCGAGAGGGGGGAGGATATGATTATGAAATTATTTATCATAAAGATCGGAGGCAATGTCATTGATGAGGAAGGTCTTCTTTCATCGTTCTTAACTTATTTTTCTTCTCTGTCAGAAAATAAGATACTGATCCACGGCGGCGGTAAAATAGCTTCTGAAATTTCCAGGCAGCTCGGCATTGAACCAAAAATAGTTGACGGAAGAAGAATTACGGATGCGGAAACGATCAAGGTAGTCCAGATGGTCTATGGCGGATTGATCAATAAAAATATTGTCGCATTGTTACAGGCGCGGAACTGCAATGCGATCGGACTGACCGGCGCGGATGCAAATATCATTCTTGCAAAGAAGCGGGCTGTTATATCCCCCTCGCGAGGGGGCGCAGGGGGAGGGGCTGTTGATTTTGGTTTAGTCGGTGATATTGAAAAAGTAAACTCAGAAAAAATATTTGCTCTGCTGAATTCCGGATTTACTCCGGTCATAGCCCCGCTGACGCATGACGGCAGAGGGCAACTATTAAATACCAACGCCGACACGATGGCTTCGGCAATTTCAGTTGCGATGTCAGGATCAGCAGAAGTAAATTTAATTTATTGTTTTGAAAAAAGCGGAGTGCTGAGAAATGTGAATGACGAAACCTCCGTCATTGAGAAAATGAATTTTTCCGAATATGAAAAATATAAATCAGAAGGAATCATCAATAAAGGAATGATCCCGAAACTAGATAACGCATTCGATGCAATAAAACATGGAGTGAGATCAGTAATTATATGCCATGCAAGAGACTTGAATAAAGTAATTGCAGGGAAGCAATCCGGAACATATTTAAATTAACAATGGAACGCTATCCCTCTCTGGAGGGGGCCGGGGGAGGAAAATATGACAATCGACCAACTTACATACGAAGCTACGGAACTCCTCAAGGAACTTATTTCCATTGAATCGTTCAGCGGACAGGAAAATAAAACGGCCGATGCGATCGAACGGTTTTTTTCAAAACAAAATGTCAAAACGTCAAGGAAGATAAATAATGTATGGGCGAAGAATTCTGAATTCGATCCTGCAAAACCAACGATACTTCTCAACTCGCATCACGATACGGTAAAACCAAATTCCGGCTGGACGTTGGATCCGTTTCAACCGGTTGTTAAAGACGAAAAACTTTTTGGCCTTGGCAGCAACGATGCGGGCGGTGCGCTGGTTTCTCTCATAGCTGCTTTTCTTCATTTCAATCAAAGGAAGGATCTGAAATACAATATGGTTATCGCCGCAACTGCAGAGGAAGAGAATTCCGGTAAGAACGGAGTGCAATCTATACTTTCGGATTTATCCCCCTCCTCGCCTACGCGAAGCGCTTTGGCGGAGCGAGGTGGAGGGGGCGCCGGGGGAGGAATTGATTTTGCCATTGTCGGTGAACCAACAGAAATAAAAATGGCCGTTGCCGAAAAAGGTTTGATGGTGGTCGACTGCGTTGCAAAAGGAAAATCCGGCCACGCGGCAAGAGAGGTCGGGGAGAATGCGATTTCAAATGCGCTGAAAGATATTGAATGGATCCATTCCTATAGATTTCCGAAGGTCTCAGATTTTCTTGGCCCGGTGAAAATGACGTGCACCATTATCAATGCAGGAACCCAGCACAATGTAATTCCCGACAATTGCAAATTCACCGTCGATGTCCGCACAACCGATGTATACACAAACGAAGAGACACTTGAGATCATTCGCCGGCATATAAAGAGCGAAGCAACGCCGCGCTCAACCCGACTGCAGGCATCCGGAATTGATAAGAATCATTTATTGGTTCAAACAGCAAAAAAACTGGGCATTGAAACATTTGGATCGGCAACTTCATCCGATATGCCGCTGCTGAAACTTCCTGCAGTGAAAATGGGCCCCGGCAGATCCGAGCGGTCGCATACGGCCGATGAATTCATTTTTTTGAAAGAGATTGAAAGGGGAATAGAGGTCTACATAAAATTAATCGAGCAGATTATAGAATGAAAATCCTCCCCCAACCCTCTCCAGGAGGGGGACAACAACAGATTCGTATATTCGTATCGATTCGTAATTTGTAGAGTCATGAAGCTGTGGCAAAAAAAAATATCCGTCAATAAACAGGTAGAGAAATTCACTATCAGCAAGGACCGTGAACTCGATCTGTTATTGGCAGAACATGATGTACTTGGTTCCATGGCGCATGCAAAAATGTTGGCGCAAACCGGACTGCTGAAAAAGACCGCACAGCAAAAACTTCATCGGGAATTCAAAAATATTCTTAAGAAAGCAAGAGAAGGAAAATTTAAAATTGAAAAGGGAACCGAAGATGTTCATTCCCAGGTTGAATTCCTTCTCACCAGAAAATTAGGCGATATTGGAAAACAAATCCATACAGCGCGGTCGAGGAACGACCAGGTGCTGCTGGATGTAGTTTTATTTTCAAGGGCGGAGATCCAAGCAATTGTTCATCAATCGTTAGAATTATTTTCATTGCTGATCCGGCTGAGTGAAAGACACAAAAAGAAATTACTTCCCGGCTACACGCATTTACAGTTGGCCATGCCTTCTTCCTTCGGGTTGTGGTTTGGCGCGTATGCGGAAAGCCTGAAGGACGATGTCGAACTCTTATTTTCCGTTTATTCCATCATTAATAAAAGTCCGCTTGGTTCAGCAGCGGGTTATGGCACTTCGCTGCCGATCAAAAGAAAATTAGCGGTTCAGTTTCTTGGCTTCGACGGAATAATCAATAATTCCGTTTATGTGCAAATGACGAGAGGTAGAACAGAAAAGCTGGTAAGCGCTGCGCTTTCCTCCATCGCTTCCACACTTTCTAAAATGGCAATGGATATTTGCCTGTTCATGAATCAGAACTTTGGTTTTGTTTCGTTCCCTGAAAATTTAACGACGGGTTCCAGCATCATGCCGCATAAAAAAAATCCGGATGTGTTTGAACTTATCCGCGGAAAATGCAACCGGCTGCAAACCGTTCCGCAGCAGATCGTTTCTGTTGTTGGAAATCTTCCATCCGGTTATCACAGGGAATTTCAATTGCTGAAGGAGATTTATTTTCCGGCTTTCGGAGAATTGAAGGAGTGCCTGGCAATGATGAACTTCATGCTTCAGAATATCCGGGTAAGAGATAATATTCTCAAAGAGGAGAAGTACAAAAATCTTTTCAGCGTGGATGCGGTGAATGAACTGGTGAAAGAAGGAATGCCGTTTCGCGACGCGTACAGAAAGATCGGGGAGGATATTGCGTCAGGAAAATTTATTGTACCGAAAAATATAACCTACACACACGAAGGCAGTATCGGTAACCTTCACAATAAGGAGATCAAAAGGAAAATGAATGAAGTGATGCGCAGATTCAATCAGAAATTTAAAAAGGCCGATTCTGCGTTGAAAAAACTTGCTTCCTGAAGTTTAGAAATTATTTTTGATCTTCAACGAAAGAACTTTTGCTTCCCTCAGCACCGCTTCCTCATCGATCGTTTTTAATTTCCGGTTCTGCATCAGGACTTTTCCATTCACGATCACGGTATTTACTTCCGAGCCGTTCATCGCAAAGACAAGATGCGAATAGAAATTATAAATAGGAATAAGATGCGGCAGGTTCAGGTCGATAAGAATGATGTCGGCATTTTTTCCTTTCTCAATACTTCCGCAATTATTTTCCAGCCCCAACAATCGGGCGCCGTTTAGGGTTGCCATTTCGACGACAGTCTTTGCGTTCAGCACGGTAGAATCTTTTGTAAAAACCTTTTGCAGCTTGGATCCCATATCCATTTCCTCGAACAGGTTCAGCGTGTTGTTGCTCGCGGCGCCGTCGGTTCCTATGCCGACAAGAATATTCCTTCTCAAAAGATCAGCAACCGGCGCTATTCCACTGGCGAGTTTCATGTTGCTCTGTGCATTGTAGGAAACGCCGATCTTATTTTTTCTTAATATCTCGCGGTCGTTTTCAGAAAGATGAACACAGTGAATGGCAAAAACATTTCCCTCCAGCACGCCCAGCCTGCTGAGGTATTCAACTGGAGTCGCATTGTTTTTCTTTAACGACTCATTGAATTCATTTTCGGTTTCTGAAAGGTGCAAGTGAAAACTGACATTGTATTTATCGGCCAGCGTTTTTGCTTTTTTAAGCGTGGACGCATTGCACGTATACGGCGCATGCGGGGCAACGGCAATTTTTATCAGCGGATCGTTTTTCCAATTACAGATCAGGTCTTCAGTGTACTTCAATCCTTCATCCGAAGTTTTAACGGTAGGGCTTGGAAAATCCAAAAGTGTTTCGGCCAGCTCCGCACGGATGCCGATCTCTTTTGCAACCTGCGCAACTTCATTTTCAAAATAGTACATATCGCTGAACGTGGTCGTACCCGCCTTTATCATTTCAATGATCGAAAGTTTTGCGCTGAGAATGACAAGTTCTTTGTTGCAGAACTTTGCTTCGAGCGGGAAAATAAATTTTTCCAGCCAGTCTTTGAGCGGAAGATCATCTGCAATTCCGCGGTAAATAGTATTCCCGGTATGCGTATGTGTATTGATCAGTCCCGGCATGACCAGCTTTTCATGCGCATTTATCTTTTCTGTGGATTCGTATTTTGACAGGATCGCACTATCACCCAGGTCAATTATTTTTCCTTTATCGATCACCACTACTCCGTTTTCAATAATGGAGCGTGAGGGATCCATCGTTAAGACAACTCCATTTTCAATGATCAGGTCAACTTTCATCGGCTTGTAATTTTAAGTTTAAATCCTCCGCAAAGAAAATACTTAATTCAATACTCCTGTTCAAGTCGTAAAATATATATTATTGCACGGCATTTGCTGATAATATAGATATTCTGATTTTTAGTGCAATAAGAAAGAAAATTAAAATGCGATGAAGGACATTACTGAAAAAATTGCAGCGGCTGAAAATTTTGTCAGGAAACAGATCAGGGGATTTGAGCCAGCCATAGGATTAGTGCTCGGATCCGGTTTGGGAAACCTTGCGGATGAGATAAAGTCTCCTGTAAAAATAAATTACAAGGACATTCCCGGATTTCCATTTTCTTCGGTGGAAGGCCATGCCGGGCAGTTAGTGATCGGAACATTACAGGGAAAAAAAGTAATTGCCATGCAGGGCAGAGCCCATTATTACGAGGGTAATTCGCTTGAAGATGTAACCCTGCCTATTCGTGTAATGAAAAAACTGGGCGTTGAAACCGTGATCATCACCAACGCAGCCGGCGGTATAAATAGAAAATTCACACCGGGCGATCTCATGCTGATCACCGATCATATAAATTTTTCCGGAGCGAACGCGCTTAGGGGAAAAAACCTGGAAGAGTTCGGATGCAGGTTTCCTGATCTCTCTGCTTGTTATGATCACGATCTGATGAATCTTGTAAAAAAAGTAGCGGAGACTGAAAAAATAAAACTGCAGGAAGGCGTTTACTTTTTTTCTGTCGGCCCATCGTACGAAACGCCGGCAGAGATACGAGCGATAGAAATTCTGGGCGCCAGCGCTGTGGGCATGTCAACCGTACCGGAAGTGGTGGTAGCTGCTCATTGCGGAATGAAGGTCATTGGGATTTCCTGTATAACCAATATGGCTGCGGGAATCCTGAATCAGAAACTCGCGCATGAGGAAGTGATAGAGATAACGGTGAAGGTGAATCAGAAGTTCAGCACACTTTTAAAAGATATAATAGAGAAACTGTAATTATTTTTCTGGAGAGAATTGAAAACATTTGCCGCTAAGGCGCAAAGGCACAAAGCAACACAAAGAATTCTTTGTGCAACTTAGTGCCTTCGTGTCTTTGTGGCGGAATAAATCCAAAAACAAATCATGAGAATCACCGATATTATTCTGAAGAAACGCAATGGCGAAAAACTTTCTACGGAGGAGATCGATTTCGCAGTTTCAAATTTCTCGAACGGAACGATTCCCGATTACCAGTTTGCGGCATTTCTCATGGCGATCTATTTTCAGAAACTGGATAAAAGCGAAACGCTCGCCCTTACCCGCGCTATGATCAATTCCGGAAATGTGATTGATCTCTCCGGGATCAAAGGCGTGAAGGTGGACAAGCACAGCACCGGTGGCGTGGGCGACAAAACTTCACTCATCGTGGGCCCGCTGGTTGCAGCAGCAGGAATCAAGATTGCAAAACTTTCCGGCAGAGGATTGGGTCATACCGGCGGAACAATAGATAAGCTCGAGTCCATTTCCGGATTTTCAGTAGAGATGACCGAACAGCAATTCTTCAGGAATGTAAATGAGATTGGCATCGCCATTGGCGGACAAACCGCAGAACTGGTTCCTGCCGATAAAAAAATATATGCGCTGCGCGACGTGACCTGCACGGTCGAAAATATTTCGCTCATCGCCGGCAGCATCATGAGTAAAAAAATTGCTTCGGGTGCGGATAAAATTGTGCTCGATGTAAAAGTGGGCGACGGCGCTTTCATGAATACACCTAAAGATGCGTTCGAACTCGGAAAAGAAATGGTGGAGATCGGCGAGGGAATGGGAAAAGAGACCATCGCCGTGATCACCGATATGAACCAGCCGCTCGGAAATGCCATCGGCAATTCGCTCGAAGTGATCGAATCCATCGAAACGCTGAAAGGCAAAGGGCCCAAAGACCTGCACGACCTCTGCATGGAAGTCAGCGCGCACATGCTGCTGGTTTCGGGAATGATAAAGAGTAAAGAGGAAACCATTACGCTGCTGGAAAAATTAATTCAGTCCGGCGCCGCGTTTGCAAAGTTCAAACAGTTCATACAGGCGCAGGGAGGAGATGTGAAACAGATCGATGACACTTCTAAATTACCGGCTGCAAAATATACTATGGAAGTACTTTCCACGCACGAAGGTTATATCCATGCCATCGGCGCACGGAAGATCGGGCTGGCATCCGTGGTGCTCGGAGCCGGGCGGGAGACCAAAGAGAGCAAGATCGATTTCGGCGCAGGGATTTACCTCAATAAAAAAACGGGCGAGTATATTAAAAAAGGAGAGAGCCTTGCCAGAATATATTCCAGCCGGAATGAAAAATTAAAAGGAGCGCAGGAAATTATTTTATCTGCCTATACCATTCTGCCCGCCCAACCCAAAATGAACCCGCTCATCTACGGCATTGTTTCCAAGGCGGGAGTGATTACGTATTAGTTCCCCCTTGTAAAGGGGGTGTCCCGATTTATCGGGACGGGGGATGTTTGGCTGTTATCTCCCCCTCCAGGAGGGGGCAGCCTGCCTGCCGAACAGGCAGGGAGGAGGATTTACCCTTTTGCGAGGGATTTTCTTTGGGAGTGCCCGCGGGAACGCGGGATCGGGCTACCTGCCTGCGGCAGGCAGGTTCCTCACGCAAATACAAATTGCACGCAATGTAAGTGCGTCAGCCGATTATAACTTGATTTTTATTCCGCCGTTCACAACAAAACCATCCACGGGTGCATAAATATCCCTGAAAATGGGATTCGTAATGGTGCCTGTATAAATGATGTCAAATCGCGTTTGCCGGGTATCCGTCATATTTTCAAAATTGACGAAGATTGAAAAATGTTCCCACAGCTTTTCTGCCATCAATCCGAAGAGCCAGTACTCTTTTCCTGCTGCGCCATTATTTAATGTTTGAGGACTAAAATAATAGGCCTCCAATCCAACTTTTAGTTTGTTCTCAATTTCATACGTCAGAATAGTATTCAATCGATGTTCTGCCACTAATGGAAGGGTCGTTGTGTTTCCGTTGTAATGTTGTTTAACATCTGCCAGCGTGTAGCCAATGAAAAGTTTGAAATTGCCATAAGCCAGCTTCATGTTCGTCTCAATTCCTTTAGTGTCTATGAAACCTTTGGGCTGTTGAAATTCGTACGAACCGGTCGTTGCAGGCATAAGGATCAGCGGATTTTTTATCTCTGTGTAAAAAAATAAAGTGTTGAAGGCCATAAATACTTTATCTGCAAACGGTGTTTTATAGTTGATGTCAAAATTTCCTCCGAGCGACTGCTCGGCTTTGGTTTTTGAAACATCGATCGGTAATACATTTCTGAATTGTATGCGTTCAGCATCCTCTGTGAAAACCGTCGGTGTTTTATAACCCAATCCTCCGCCAATTCGTGCAGCTAGTTTTGGGTTGGCCTTAAAGAGGACGGAGATCCTGGGCAAAGGAAAAAATCCGAATGGGGTTTGATAGTCGCCGCGAAACCCGGTTTCGAGAATAAATTTTCCTGTAACATTCCAGGTGTTTTGAACAAATGCGCCAAGCGTAGTGTAATTGTAATCAACCACTTTTGCGGCATCAAATTTATTTTGAGAAAATTGGTCTGTCCATAAATTTACGCCGGTGATCCATTCCATTTTATCTCCTTTATAATTATAACTCGCTTCGGTGAATGAGGAAATCTGAACTCCTGAGAATCTAAAGCTACGAACTTCAATACTTCGGTCATAATGGCTCACGCTATTTTTAAAAGAGAGTTTTGACCTGTCATTTATTTTGCGGTCAAATCCCAGTTGCGTGCTTAGCCGATTGGTTTTATTTTTTTCAAAGTAAGAGTGAATGCTGTCGCCTTTGCCTTCAATGTAACGCAGGTCACCTCCCATGCGGTCTTCAACGGTACTGTTAAAACCGATGTTCATCGTTGTTTTATCGTTGAAGTAAAAGAACAATTTCGGATTGAGGGTGTAGCGGTTAAATTTCGGGATCGCGGTCAAACCGATGCTTGCCGGATCGTACGGAGTTCCGGAATTGTACGAAGCGAAAACGGTGGTTCCGGTCTTTTTAAATTTCTGTGAATAGAAGCCGCTGGCGTCCAAACCGAGAGCAGAAGTGCCGTTCAGCATAAAGTTCAATTCTCTTTCTTCTGACGGAATTTTTGAAACGAGATTTACCAGCCCTGCAATGGCGCCACCGCCATAAAGAGTGGAAGATGCGCCTTTAATGACTTCCACCTGCTTCAGGTCCAGCGGAACAATTTGCAATAAACTTAATCCGCCTGAAAATTCGGAATAGAGCGGGAAGCCGTCTTTTAATAGCTGTGTGTATTTACCGTCAAGGCCTTGTATGCGGATGGAGGAGTTATAGCTGGTCGCTGATGTTTGTTGTGTTTGTATTCCGGTGCTTTCGTTCAGCATCATCCGGATATCGCCGGGTTTCATATTTCCTTTTTCTCCGAGTTCTTCTCCTGAAATGGTTTCTATCCGAGTGGGAATATTATCAATGGTTCTGCTGGAACGAGTGGTGGTGACAATCACTTCTTCCATTTCTTCAGCTCCCAATGAAAGTAAAATTTCAACTGGTCCGTTCTGGACCAATGGAAAATTGAAAATGTCCGCCCGTTGTTCGTAACCGACAAACTTGAAGAGGATGCTTTGTTTTCCATCCGGAATATTTTTGATCTCTATACGCCCGCTGCTGTCTGCATTTGCACTGTTCGTCGTACCTTGCAGAACAGCAATAGATCCAATTAACGGTTCCTTGGTTTCTCTGTCTTTAACAACAGCTTTAAACGTATTTTGGCTGAAACCAGTTGCTACATCGAATATGGCTATAAGCAACAAGCTGAATTTTTTCATTGCTGGAATTTTCTGAAACCACAAAAGATAAAACGCTGAATGGTATAAAATTTAATTATTCCTGTATGTAAAGTTTCGCAGTTCTTTTTTTTATCATCAGATTATCCGCATGCCCCATCTTTTTTTTGTCGGCCGTAAGCAGGTGGATATGCACAAAGCTGTCGTGATGTGTAAAGATGCCTTTATGTTCAGTGGAGAAAAATCCAAGCAGCTCGGCCTTTTCATTTTTCACATCAAATGATTTCTTTTGCACATCATCGGGTGAATGCACTTCAGTTCCTTTGGGCTGGTTCACAATATGTATTTCGCAATTTTCAATATCCGCAGTCAACCGGAAGGCAAAAGGCCGCGCATGCTCTTTTGTTGCCTGGTCAAGGAATGATTCAAGCTGCGGAATGGTCTGCACGCTGTCGGGCAATGAAACTTCTTTCCATTGGTCCACGTTGGCATACACAAAAAAAGGAGCTTTTGCTTTAAAGGTCTCTTCTACGACAATGGAGCCGTCAGCCGCGACGGTAGATTTATAGGATTTGCCATCCACGACCGTCAGCTCGCCTTTTAAATATTCCACCGGGCCAAGTCCGTAAAGATGAGTTTTGTTCTTGATAGTATCGATGTCTATAGTGCCGAACAGTTCTCCTTTGTGCATTACATTCATCATGGCGCCAACCACTTTCACATTGCCCGCTTTTGTTTTGTCGGAATTCTTTTCAGCTGCTTTTTTCAGATCCATTTTGCATACCGGGCAGATGCCGGGTTTGTCATAGGTCTTTTCGCCTTCGCATTTCATCGGGCATTGATACTGCGCAGCGTTGGTTTGTGCGGATACGTTTACAGTAACTGCGATCAGTGCTGTTACGATCATTAAAAAATACTTCTTCATATTTATTTGATCTTGTTTAATTATTTTTTGAATTGCAGGCAACTGAGCTCAATTCGTTCAAGCGTTTCATTGTCTTTATTGTAATTGGGCAAATATACTTCATATCCCTATTTATGTCTTAAACAACCCCAATAAAGCAATACTTAAATAATATTTTTCTTTTATATTTGCACTTCGTTCATTGGTTTTTAAAATTGTGTTTTACCGAAGTGAACACCCTACAAGAGTAACCGATCTTCTCTCCCTGAAGTTCTGCTTGCCATCTGAAACCGCTTCAACAAGTATTTATAAAAGACTGGGCCCACCCCGCCCTCCCGAAGGGAGGGAGCAAGTAATGCAAGTCCTTCCCTTTGGGAAGGATTTAGGATGGGCCGAGTAGTTGCATTTAGTTATTATATTTAATGTTTTAATATTTGCACATCAGCATGAACTATCACTTACTGAAAAAACCCATCGACCAGGTAGGAGTTGAAGAGCGGGTGGCACGTTTCAAAACACGCAGCATTAAAAAACAATCCAAGGTTCAGGCAATGAAACTTGCGCTGAGCATGCTCGACCTCACCACGCTTGAAGGCAAAGACAGTCCGAATAAAGTAAAACAGATCTGCGCCAAGGCGATCAAGCCCTGCGAGTGGATGCACGATCTGCCGTCGGTTGCCGCAGTGTGTGTGTATCCCAACCATGTGCGGACTGCCACAACCGCGTTGAAAGGTTCGGGCGTGAAAGTGGCTTCGGTCTCCACTGCGTTTCCTTCGGGCAATGCGCCGATGAAAGTAAAAATTGAAGACACAAAATTTGCTGTGGAAGAGGGAGCCGATGAAATTGACATGGTGATCTCAAGGGGAAAATTTTTAGCGGGAGAATATAATTTTGTCCATGATGAAATTGCAACCATAAAAGAAGCCTGCGGAAAATCGCACCTGAAAGTAATTTTGGAAACAGGTGAACTGGAATCGTACGAGAACGTTCGTCTTGCGAGCGATATCGCAATCCTTGCCGGGGCGGATTTCATAAAAACATCTACTGGAAAAATTGAACCTGCGGCAACATTGCCAGTTACTTTAGTAATGCTCGAAGCAATCCGCGATCACTTTTACGCAACAGGAAAAATGGTGGGCATGAAACCTGCCGGAGGAATTCGAAAAGAAAAAGAAGCGCTGCAATATTTAGTTATGGTAAAAGAAATCTTGGGCGAAGCATGGCTCAACCCGAATTATTTTCGCTTTGGCGCGAGCACACTTGCCAACGATCTGTTAATGCAGCTGCAAAAAGAAGTCACCGGCCACTATCAATCACTCGATTATTTTTCAATAGACTAAATCAAAGAATGGAACGCGGATGACGCAGATGATTATGATCAACACGGATAATTATAAACATACAGAGATTACAGAAAAGATCATCAAAGGGTTTTATAAAGTGTATAATACGCTGGGATACGGATTTTTAGAGATGGTGTATGAGAATGCATTGTTCATTGAACTTGCTTCAATGGGTTTGCGTGTTGAAAAGCAAAAACAAATAACTGTTTATTATGATAAAGAAAAGGTCGGAGATTATTATGCCGACCTGATAGTTAACAATTGTGTGATCGTTGAACTGAAAGCAGCAGAAGCTTTATGTGAAGAGCATGAATTTCAACTGATCAATTATCTCAAGGCAACAGAAATTGAAGTAGGCTTGCTACTTAATTTTGGTAAGAAACCTGAATTTAAACGTAAAGTATTTTCAAATAAAATAAATCATTTTTTATCATAACAATCAGCGTCATCTGCGTTCTATAACTTACACCAATGGAGAAAACCAAAACACAGAATAAGGAACTTACTTCTGAAGAACAAAAAGCGGAGATCAATTTCAAAACGGATTGGCAGTATGCCGCTTCTCCCGAAAGCACAGATCATATCCAGCTGAAAAAGAAATATGATCTGTTCATCAACGGAAAATTTGTCGCGCCTGCCAAACCAAAATATTTTGATTCCATCAATCCTTCCACCGAAGAAAAAATTGCCGAGGTTGCTGAAGCCGATGAAGCAGACGTGAACAAAGCGGTGAAAGCGGCTCGCGATGCGTACAAAGGAAAGTGGTCAAAAATTTCGGCAAGCGAACGCGCAAAGTATATGTTCCGAATTGCACGTATCATCCAGGAAAAAGCGCGCGAACTGGCAGTGATAGAAACGATGGATGGAGGAAAACCCATTCGTGAATCGCGCGACATTGATATTCCATTGGCAGCTGCGCATTTCTTTTATTACGCTGGCTGGGCGGATAAACTCAACTACGCTGTTCCCGGAAAAACTCCGAAACCATTAGGCGTTGCCGGACAAATCATTCCCTGGAACTTTCCTTTGTTAATGGCTGCATGGAAAATTGCACCAGCACTCGCAACAGGAAACACGGTCGTTCTAAAACCTGCCGAAACAACTTCGCTTACTGCATTGAAGCTGGCTGAAATTATTCAGGAAGCCGATCTTCCTCCGGGAGTTGTAAATATTGTAACCGGTGCGGGAAAAACCGGAAGTTTAATTGTAAATCATCCGGGCGTTGATAAAATTGCTTTTACCGGATCAACAGATATCGGCAAGCTGATACAAAAATCATTAGCCGGAACGCACAAAAAATATACACTCGAACTCGGAGGAAAAGCTGCGAATATTATTTTTGAAGATGCATCCATTGATCAGGCGGTTGAAGGAATCGTGAATGGAATATTTTTCAATCAGGGACACGTTTGCTGCGCGGGCTCTCGTTTGTTCGTGCAGGAATCTGTTTTCGAAATTGTAATGCGCAAATTGAAAGATAGAATTGCAACGCTCGTGGTCGGAAATCCGCTGGATAAGAACACCGATATTGGCGCGATCAATTCAAAAGCGCAGCTGGATAAAATTTCAGAATATCATTCCATCGGATTGAAAGAAGGAGCGGAATGTTATCAGCCTGCTTGCGAGGTTCCTTCAAAAGGATATTGGTTCCGGCCAACCGTTTTCTGGAATGTTTCCCAGGCGAGCCGTATCGTTCAGGAAGAAATATTTGGTCCGGTGTTAACCGTTCAAACTTTCAGAACCATTCAGGAAGTGGTGGAGAAAGCCAACAACACACCGTATGGTTTGTCGGGCGGGATCTGGACGGATAAAGGCTCTAAAATATTTAAAGTGTCCGGAGAATTGAAAGCAGGAGTGGTTTGGGCGAACACGTTCAACAAGTTTGATCCAACTTCACCATTTGGCGGATACAAAGAAAGCGGGATCGGCCGCGAAGGCGGATTGCATGGATTAATGCCTTATCTACAATATTAATTTTTGAAAATCATGGCAGCAGAAAATACTACAAAGAATCGCCTGGAAGTTTTGAAGACATACAAACTTTACATTGGCGGAGAATTCCCAAGAACAGAGTCGGGAAGATTTTACGCGTTGAAGAACTCTAAAGGAGTTCAGATCGCGAATATCTGCAACGGTTCCCGGAAGGATTTCCGTGAAGCGATCGTGAAAGCGCGTGCTGCGTTTGGTAAATGGAGCAAACGCACTGCCTTCAACCGCGGACAAATACTTTATCGCATTGCAGAAATGCTGGAAGCACGCAAGCTTCAGTTCGTGGATGAACTTATTTTGCAAGGTTCCAATAAAAAAGATGCAGAGCAGGAAGTGAATGCATCCATCGATTTGCTTATTTATTATTCCGGCTGGGCGGATAAGTACCAGCAGGTGTTTAGCAGTGTGAATCCGGTGGCTTCATCGTATTTTAATTTTTCTTTGCCTGAACCATCGGGTGTTGTTTCCATCATTGCTTCTGAAAAGAATTCTTTGCTGGGAATCGTTTCGATGATCGCTCCTGTGATCGTAGGTGGAAATGCCTGCGTGATCCTCGCTTCGTATTCAAAACCGCTTTGCGCAATTACCTTTGGCGAAGTGCTGAACTCATCCGATGTTCCGGGCGGTGTGGTAAATATTCTCACCGGAACTAAAAAGGAACTCGTCAGTTATTTTTCAAATCATATGGATGTGAACTCTGTTTTTTATGGCGGCGACAGCAAAGAAGAAATAAAAGATATTCAGGTCAACGCATCGCTGAATGTAAAACGCGTGGTTCAGAATAAGAACGGCGGCCTGAACAAAATGATGGATCCGTATCTGATCATGAATTTTCAGGAAACAAAGACAATCTGGCATCCAATCGGTATTTAGGATAACTACTCAGCGGATGTCAAATACAATGGAACGCAGATGACACAGATAAATATGATGAACACGGATAATAATAAATATTTAAAAAAATCTTATTTAATCTTAGCTATCAGCGTTATCAGCGTTCTATGTATTGCTGCTGAGTAGTAACAATTTAACTAAAACCCAACCAACACGTGGAAAGATTTACAGGATTCATCGGCATCGCCCTCATTCTTGGCATTGCATTTTTATTTTCAAATAACAGAAAGCGGATCAACTATCGCTTGGTTGGTTCAGGATTGCTGCTGCAGCTTGTGATCGCAGTTTGCGTTCTGAAAGTTCCGTTCATAACGCATTTCTTCCAGGTACTCGGGCGCGGTATGGAACACATCGAGCATTTTGCCCGTGAAGGCGCCGCATTTGTATGGGGCGGGATCATGACGGATAATTTTTCCGGCGGCACAGTGAATTTTGCGAAGAGCGGATTCGTTTTTGCCTTCAGCATCACCGCAACCATAATTTTAGTTTGTGTATTAGTTGCTATCCTTTATCATTTTGGAGTGATGCAGCGTGTTGTAAGTATCATAGCGAAAGCGATGAACTTTATCATGCGCGTAAGCGGAGCAGAAGCATTGAGCAATGTGGCAAGTGCGTTTGTCGGACAGGTAGAAGCGCAGGTGATGATCCGCCCTTATTTAAAAGGAATGACGAACAGTGAATTGCTCGCGAGCATGAGCGGAAGTCTGGCTTGTATCGCCGGAGGAATTTTAATAGTATACGTGAACATGGGAGCCAAAGCCGAATATTTACTGACGGCAAGTTTGATGGCAGCGCCGGGCGCTCTGGTTATCTCAAAAATTATTTTTCCGGAAACAGAAGTCAGCGAAACAATGGGAAATGTCAAACTGGAAGTAAAAACTCCCTACACCAATGTGATCGATGCCATCACGCACGGCGCCGGCGATGGAATGAAAATTTCTGTCAATGTAATTGCCATGCTGATCGGTTTCATTGCGCTGATCGCATTGGTAAATTATATTTTGATAAAAGTGGGCGTGTGGTGTCACCTCGATTTTCAACTCACGCTCAACTGGATCTTCAGTAAAATATTTTATCCGTTCGCCTGGGCGATGGGCGTTCCCGGCCAGGACGTGAACGGAGTCGCCACGCTGCTTGGTGAAAAATTGACGGTCAACGAATTTGTTGCCTTTAAAGATCTGACCGGCACTTACAAAAATGTTTTTAGTGACAAAGGAATGCTGATCGTTAGCTTTGCCATCTGCGGATTCGCTAATTTCAGCAGCGTAGGGATGCAGATCGGCGGCATCGGTGCATTGGCTCCTGAACGCAAAGCAGATCTTGCCAAACTCGGTTTGAAAGCACTCCTTTGCGGAACACTCGCTTCGTATCTATCAGCAACCATTGCCGGAATATTATTTTAAAAAATGACAAGCCAGAAAACAATTATCAACGCGCTTTTTCAAAAGGCAAAACAGGCAAGCAGAAATGCGTATGCTCCTTATTCAAAACTTCAGGTTGGAGCGATCGTCATTACTGAAAAAGGAAATGCCTATTCGGGATGCAATATGGAGAATGCCTCGTTCGGATTAACGACCTGCGCCGAACGGAACGCAATCGCCGCTGCGGTAAATGCAGAAGGAAAGAAGATGAAAATTAAATTTATTGCCGTTACCAATGCAAAAGGTCTTGCGATCTCTCCCTGCGGAGTTTGCCGCCAGGTGATCGCTGAATTTTCAAATAAAGAAACCACGGAAGTGATCTTTAGATCAGCAGAAGGAGTGGTCAGCAAAAAAATTCACGAACTGCTGCCGGATGCGTTCAGCATGTAGCCAGCCGGATTTTTTTAAAATCTAAAATTTCAGGTGCTTAACGGTAACTCCTTTGTGGATGAGCTCGTTCAGCGAATCGATACCGATCTTCAGATGGCTCGTTGAAAAGTTCTGAGTCACTTTATTATCGCTCTCGGCGGTTTTCACTCCTTCGGGGATCATCGGCTGATCGGAGACGAGGAGCAATGCGCCTGTAGGAATTTTATTTGCAAATCCTGTAATGAAAACGGTAGCGGTCTCCATGTCAATTCCCATACATCGAAGTTTTCTCAGGTACGCTTTAAAAGCCGCGTCGTGCTCCCACACCCTTCGGTTGGTTGAATAAACCGTTCCGGTCCAGTAATCCATTGCATGATTGCGGATCGTTGTAGAAACCGCTTTCTGCAAACTGAATGCCGGCAGCGCAGGAACTTCAGGAGGAAAATAATCGTTGGAAGTTCCTTCTCCGCGTATGGCAGCGATCGGGAGGATCAGATCGCCCAGCTGATTTTTCTTTTTTAACCCGCCGCACTTTCCAAGAAAAAGACATGCTTTAGGCTGAATCGCGCTGAGCAGGTCCATCACCGTTGCTGAGTTGGCGCTCCCCATTCCGAAATTAATAATGGTGATCCCGTTGGCCGTTGCGTTGGGCATCGGTTTGTTCAGGCCGTTTATCTTGACTTTATTCCATTGCGCAAACAGTTCAACATAATTGCTGAAGTTGACCAGCAGAATATATTCTCCGAACTCATTTAGTTTTGTTCCTGTATATCGCGGAAGCCAGTTTTCTACTATGTCTTTTTTATTTTTCATTTCAGGGAGAAGGATTTTTTATTCGATCAGCGGAACAAAGGTAATTATTCTTCAGGCACATCAGATGTTGCTCTCTTTTTGAGATGCACGACAAGTTTTCACCTTAGTGCTTCTTAGTGTACTTCGTGCCTTAGTGGTACATTTTTTCACCACTAAGAACACAAAGTCTCACTAAGAATACAATACATATTTTTTTGTTTTGTACCCTTTTTGCCTTCCGAAATAATTGACTCTGAAGGAGACACTAGTAACTTTTCAGATTGCTTTTGATGACAGAATCTTTTTGTGCAGCGGAAAGTTTGTAATTGTATTGATAAAGTGCGCCTTCCCAGTCGCCATAATCCGGATTGGGAAGCACAATGAATTTATTTCCAAACTCAGCTGCCACCTGCTTCGTTTCGGTCAGGCGTTCGCTCATGTTTTTTTTATCGAACAGGCCGCTGAAATCAGAAAGGTTATCGCCCAAAAACAAAACGATATTGTGCGTAGCCGCAATGGTTTGTCTTCTTGCTTCTTTGCTCGACGTTCCCTGTTTTAAGATCAGGTGATTGTTATCCGCATTTGGGAAACCATATTTCTGTAAATTTTTTAAAGTGGCTTCTCTTTCTTTTTCGTCGCGGTTGGTAACATAAAACACTTCTATCTTTTTAGATGCTGCATATTTGAAAAAAGTCAATGCACCGGGAAGCGTATCACATAGCGCTTTGCTTGTCCAGTCAAGCCAGGCTGCAAACTCAAATTCTTTTCCCTGCAATGCCTGGTGAGCGGCGAATGGGCTGTTGTCAAGAACGGTTTCATCAATATCGGTGATGACGGCGCTTGTTTTTGTTGATGAAGATTGAAGCGATGCATCCACTCTGAGCCGGGCGATATTATACGCCTGGAAACACAATGCTTTGTACTCGGCTGCATGTTGTTGATATAAGGAGGTAAATAATTTACCATCCACAGAGATGGTACCCGGAAGGGATGGTTTTTGAGGCACTATGAAGGCGCCCAAAACGGCTACTGACAGGAGGATGAATAATTTTTTCATAAATGGGATTTTGTTGTTCAATGCGATTTATAAAATCAAAAATAGGTATTTATTGAGGAACGTATTAAGTATGAAGCATTTTCATGTTTTTGATTGCATGCAATAGGTGTTCCGGCCCTCTGAAACCGCCCCTTAAATTGTCGATAACAGGTTTGAAAACCGTTAATAATTAGTTAATACTTATATGACATAAATTTCCTGCTTCCACTATTATTTTCTACTATATTTACACTATTGTTCATTAGATTTTTTGTTGGTGACTTTCAGAAGTGAACACCCTAGAGGTGTAAAAAATATGCTTCCTGCATTTTTTTTACAATCCGAAACCGCTTCAGGCATTCAAAAATTATTATTGCATTTAATTAGATAGAAATTATTTAATGGTCTGAATACGTTTTAACATCTTAAGCAACACCCTAATAATAACTGTAACAAATAAATCATGAAAAAACATTTACTCAGCTTTTTATTTCTGGCAGGCGCTTTGGGAACACAAGCACAGAACTGCTCAGACATTTTCATTTCAGAATACGTGGAAGGAACCGGCAACAACAAAGCGCTGGGAATCTACAACCCAACCATGAGTCCGATCAATTTAAACGGGCAATACCGGCTCCTCCGTTATAACAATGGAACTTCAGCGGCAGCGGGCGAAGCGAATGCACAGGCCATGATCAATCTTGGCAATCATGTTATTCCTCCGGCAACGGAATGGGTGATTGTAATTGACATGAGAGATCCTCTGGGCACCGGACAGAATGTACAGGCGGATCCGGCATTACAGGCAAAAGCAGATACGTTTCTTTGTCCTGACTACAACACAAGTTACTCCATGTTCTTTAATGGCAACGATGCATTATCGATCCAGAAAACTACCGATGGCGGGACGACCTGGAACTATATCGATATTTTCGGAATGATCGGCGATCCTGCCATGGTGACCGGTGTATCCTGGAGCGACCAGTTCCCTTATGACGGAAGCGTGGGTGCCTGGTGGACCCTGAACCATACCCTGATCCGCAAGCCTGCGGTTGAACAGGGTGTCAAAGTGAATCCTTCTCCTGAATTTATCGTGACCACTGAATGGGATTCTTTTCCTGTAAACACATTTGACAGCCTGAAAGTCCATACCTGCAATTGTCCTACCGGCGCAGGAATAAATGAGATCGATAATTCAGTTTCTGTAAGGCTTTTTCCTAATCCGGTTGTAAATAATCATTTCATAGTTGTTTCTTCCGAATCCATGAGTACAATTGAAGTTTATAACATGGTCGGCCAGCAGGTTATCCGCAAGGAGACAAACCGTACTGCGAAACAATGGATGGTGGAAACAGGGGATCTTCCGAAAGGTGTTTATTCTGTCCGCATTTCCTTCTCCGGCGGAAAAACAAAAACGACAGAACTCATCATCCAGTAAGAACAGACCAACCATTTTTCCTGCTAACGGGTATTTCTTTTCATGAATCCGATGAAATATATTTTTGCCTTTTTGATGTTTGCGAATGTTACGGCGTTCGCTCAAAATGGCATGGTAAAAGGGAACATTAAAGATGCGACCACCGGAGAAGCGGTGATTGGCGCAAGTGTTTCTTACGCGCCGGGAAAAGGAGCCGTGACCGATATTGACGGAAACTTTACTCTCAAAATAGATTCATCAGGCCAGTATACGATCACCGTTTCCTACATCGGCTATGAGCCGCAGAAACAAAAAGTGAAAGTGGATGGACAATCCGTCACGCTAAATTTTTCTCTGCAAGCTCAAACGCTGGATGAAGTGGAAGTGGTAGCGGATGTTGCAAAGATCCGTTCAACACCCGTTGCATTCTCAAATATTTCACAGCAGCTGATCCAGGAAGAACTCGGAACCCGTGATGTGCCCATGGTTTTGAATTCTACTCCCGGAGTTTACGCAACGGAGCAGGGTGGAGGCAGTGGAGATTCACGGATCAATATCAGGGGATTTGATCAGCGGAACGTAGCTGTGATGATCGATGGCGTTCCTGTGAACGATATGGAGAACGGACAAGTTTACTGGAGCAACTGGGATGGTTTAAGCGACATCACACGTACTATGCAGGTGCAGCGCGGATTGGGTGCTTCCAAATTAGCGATTCCTTCAGTAGGAGGAACCATCAATATTATCACAAAAGGGATCGACCAGAAAATGGGAGTGCAGCTCAAACAAGAAGTAAATGACTTTGGCTTATACAAAACATCTTTTGGTTTTAATTCCGGGCAATTAAAATATGGATGGGGAGTAACGGTTGCCGGTTCGCGTAAATGGGGAAACGAATGGGCCGACGGAACGTATACCGATGCATGGTCTTATTTTGGAAAAGTGCAAAAGCGTTTCAAGAAACATTTGCTTAGCGTCAGCGGAAGCGGCGCGCCTCAATCGCACGGACAACGTTACGATCGATTACCTGTTGGGATCTACAGCAAAAAGTTTTCTGACGATCTGCACATCAACACGGACTCAATCTATCAGCATTCAACTTATACTACATTAACGCAGGGCGAACGCGGATTAACTTATAACCCAAACTGGGGAACAATACAAGGTGATGGCGGAACAAGTAATGGTACAATCGGTTTCTTTCCGAAAACAAAACATGGAGATGTTTTCAATGAACGGGTAAATTATTTTCATAAGCCGCAAGTGAACTTATCTCATTTCTGGACTCCCAATGAAAAACTGACTGTATCCAATGTTATTTATTTATCCATTGGCCATGGCGGCGGCACTGCATTGAAAGGCGGAGTCGGAAAAGATTCAACAAATGGATTGCTGACAGTTCAAAGCGTTTATGATCACAATAGCAGCCCTGCTGCGATCAGTTCATTTTATAGTGTAACTGAATATGCTTCGTCAAATTACCTCCGCTCTGCCAACAATAATCATATATGGTATGGAGCCATCTCATCCTGGAACTACAAGATCAACAAAAATATTTCTACCCTTTTTGGAATCGATGCCCGATCCTACAAAGGAACACATTATCAGACCATTTATAACCTGATGGGAGGGGACTATGCCATTGACAACACCTCCGATCTGAATCAGCCCAAAGGAACTTACCTGAACGATCCAAATTTGCAATATGCAGTAAAGCGGATCGGTGATAAAACAGTTTACTACAATGATTCCAAAGTTTACTGGGGGGGATTGTTCGCTCAGGCCGAATACAAAAAAGATAAATGGAGCGCCTTCTTTACCACTTCCATGTCAGAGACCGGGTATCAGCGAATCGATTATTTCAAGAAAAAAGATCTGGTCATTGACGGAAAGACCTTTGCTCAGGCTGTGGGATGGGGAGATGCATTCTATTATAATGGATCGCAAAACGTGACTGCCCTGTTCGGTTCTACCGTAACAACAAGCGGCGACACAACATTTATCAAGAATCCCGGAAAACCTAAAGTTTCCATTCTGAATGCAACAAAATATACCAATGAATCCAATGAAGCACGTTATTCCACTACGGATAGAAAATGGTTTTTAGGATATACATTCAAAGGCGGAACAAATTATAACATCAATGACAACAACAATGTATTTGTCAACCTGGGTTACCTGAACATGGCTCCCCGCATGAATGTTGTGTTTGATAATAACAACAAACCTTTTGCTGAAGTCCAGAATCAAAATGTTTATGCAATTGAAGGCGGTTATGGGCTGAAGGAAAAAACATTTGCGGTGAATCTTAACCTTTACCTCACATTATGGAAGAACCGACCGCCGGATTACACACCTACCGTAACAACACCTGATGGCGTGCTTTCTTACAATATCAATGGAATGGATGAATTGCATAAAGGAGTGGAACTGGATTATCTCTATAAGATTCTCAAGAACCTGGAGTTTGAAGGGATCGCTTCTTTTGGCGACTGGAAAACAATTTCCGGAACAAAAGTATATGTCACCAATGATGCAGGAGTTGTGGTTGATTCGGTGGACTTCAGTGCTAAAAATGTTCACTCCGGAAATGCAGCACAGATCCAAATTAGCGGAAGCTTGCGCTATACGATCATCAAAGGATTATATGTTAAACCGCGTTTTACTTATTTTGCAAAGAATTTTGCAAACTTTGATCCCACCACTTTGATCGGCACAAACAAAGACCGGGAATCCTGGAAGATGCCGGATTACGGGTTGCTGGACGTTTATGCCGGATATGATTTCAAAGCGTGGAAATTAAAAATGGGTGTAACGGCTGGTGTGGTAAATGTTT
Organism: Bacteroidota bacterium; assembly: GCA_023251675.1. Classification (GTDB taxonomy): domain Bacteria; phylum Bacteroidota; class Bacteroidia; order Palsa-948; family Palsa-948; genus Palsa-948. Next base: position 2,515 of record JAHEYJ010000027.1, on the reverse strand, counting down.
TGAACACAGTTTATATTTCCGATGCACAGAATGGAGCAGATTTTGACGCCACTTCCGCTCTGGTTTATATGGGAATGGGCAGGCGGATCAATGTGGCACTCAGGGTAGGATTCTAAAAAATAAATAAAAACAAATAACAATTTAAAAACAATAAAATGAAAAAAAGATTACTCTCAACATTAATCGCCGCATGCATTACAGTATTGGGTATGGCGCAGGCCGTTCTGCCAACGAGCAGCACCTTCTCAACTACTACGTTGCCAACTGGCTGGACATCCTCCGGAACAGGTTTTGCCTATTATTCCGGTTCAGGAAATCCTGCACCTGCAGCAAAATTTGCAGCAGCCGGAGATAAATTGACCATTTTCTTTAACAGCACACCGGGTATTATTAAATATGACTTGGTGGGTAATCCGCCTCCTTCAACTACCTGGGCCGGTACGTTCACCGTTGAAGAATCTGTTAACGGAACCACCTGGACAACCGTAGGAACCGCCTACACTGCATTGACTACAGCGTATACGACCTTTCAAAATACAATGAACAGCGCTAGCCGATATGCGCGTTTTAATTTTACTACTAAGACAAACGGAAACGTTGGATTGGATAATGTAAGCATTGCTACCGGAGTTTCAACAACACAAGAGATGTCTGTAAAACAAAGTTCCACTACCATTGTCAACGGCGGCACATTTTCGACCAGCTCTCCTGTAAGTACCCTGTCGCCGGTAACATTTACAGTTTATAATTCAGGTACAGTTGGCACGCTGAGCATTACCGCAACCAGTCTGACCGGCCCTGCTGCTGCGGACTATTCAGTTGCTACTACAATGCCCATGAGCATTGGCCCGTCAGGCAATTCAAGTTTGGTTGTAAATTTTACTCCATCAGCATCCGGCACGCGCGATGCTATATTGACCATTACGAATAACGACCCCTATGCAAATCCTTATGTGATCAATCTGAATGGAATCGGAGGAACCCTGGCAACAGAACCTACTGCGCAGGCAACCAACATGACATTTCCGGTTACAAAATCTTACCATATTCAAGGATCATTCACCGCTGCATCACCGTCACCTGACGGATACCTGGTTTTAAGAAAAACAGGATCTGCCGTTACCGATGTTCCGGTAGATGGCACAGTGTATCAGCGCGGCGATATGATCGGAAGTTCTAAAGTAGTTTATAGCTCCAACCTGACAGGTTTCTTCCCGAATGAGATCGTGGCGAATACCGGTTATTATTTTGCGGTTTTTGCTTACAACGGTGTCAGCACGTACAGGAACTACTTGATCACTTCTCCGTTAACGGGAAATATTACGACTTCAGCTACGATGATGCCAGGAACGTATTACAGCACTATTTCCACTTCAAACACGACGTTTGTAACGGATCTGCATGCAAAAATAAATCCGCATACAATTGAATTGTACAGCAGCTATGGGCCAAATTTTGCTGCTACTTTCTATACTCGTGATACAGTAGCTAACCAGCGTGTCATTACCTGTGTTTACAGCGGAGAAAATAAAGTGTACACCGAGCCTTTTGACTGGACAACAGAAAATTTCAGCCGCGAGCATACCTACTGCCAGAGCTGGCAGCCAACGGTTAATGCCACAAATTATACAAGTTTACCGGAGTACAATGATTATCACATGATCACCCCAACGGATCAGAATAATGTGAATGCGATTCGCAGCAATTACCCGATGGGAATTGTAGTGGGTACTCCAACGTATACCTATATGGGTTGTAAAATGGGCCTTGATGCGAACGGGCATAAAGTATTTGAACCAAGAGATTCTGATAAAGGAGATGCTGCCCGTTGCATGCTGTATGAGTGCATTACGTATACAGGTGTTGCGTACAGTGGCGCTGCGAATACAACTACAACATATGGGGGAACACCGGTTGCCGGAACCAATATCTGGTCATTGCCTTCCAGCTGCTATAACCCCGGCATTCTATATGCGCAGGATCAGAATGTACTGAAACAATGGAGTTACCAGGATCCTCCGGATAATTTTGAAATTGCACGTAATGACTTTGTTGATTCATTACAGGGAAACAGAAACCCATTCATCGATCACCCGGAATATGCATGTTATATTGATTTCAGCACCATGACGTATCTTGCAACACCAAGCACGCCTTGTGCAACTGTGGGTATCAATGAAACAGATGGTTCATTCGGTTCTGCTTTCATTTATCCTAATCCGGCAAGCGCTGCATTCACAATTATGGTTGAGGAAGGCATGAATGCACCGGCAACGGTTTCGATCATCAATATGCTTGGCAAACAGGTTGCCTCCTATTCAAATCTTGATACTAAAAATGGAATAATCGAATGCTCAGGATTGGATATTGCGAATGGATTATACCTTGTTAAAGTGAAAACAGGAAATAAAACCTTTGTATCCAGAGTGATGATCAATAAATAAAAATTGTCCGGTCTTCTCGTTTGACTAAAATAAAACAACCACCTTCGGGTGGTTGTTTTTTATCGTCAGTT
>JAHEYJ010000150.1 GCA_023251675.1 Bacteroidota bacterium | reverse complement strand
GATTATATAAGAATGAAACAAGATACGACAGCGCTCTCTGCTTTGGCAATTCAGCCTTACAGCTTGCAAAAGAACTAACGTATCAAAAAGGCATTGCCTCTTCCTATAATAACCTTGGGGTTATCTATGATGATCAGGGGAACTACGCACGAGCATTGGAAAATTATTTTAACGCCCTGAAGACCTTTGAGATCGCCGGCGATAAATATGGCATGGCAACCACCTATAATAATATTGGAATAATTAATTACGAGCAGGCACAACAGCCATTTAATGATTCATTGGCTACAAGAAAAAATTATCAATCCGCTTTGCACTATTATTCGCTGAGCCTGAATATCAGGGAAACCCTTGGCGACAAACATGGGATTGCGGATTGCTATACAAACATAGGGGTCATTCATGATGAACTTGGCAATTTAGCCGAAGCACTTGTGAATTATTTTAAAAGCCTGAAGATCCGGCAAGAACTGAACGATAAGCTCGGGATGGAATCGTGCTTTACCAACATCGGGATTGTTTATGACGAAAAGGCCGCAACGCTGCATAACAAGGATTCGGTCGGTATCTGCTATGCATCTGCCTTGGATTATTATTCCAAAAGCCTGGCGATCGCACAGGAAACAGGTGATAAAAAAGGAATCATCGCTTCTTTAAACAATATTGGCATTGTATATAAAAAGTCGGACCAGCTCCAACGTGCGCTTGATTATTTCAACAAAGCATTGCTGTCCGCTAAAGAAACCAACAGCAAAACAGCCATCAAAGAGGTTTATAAGAACCTGTCGGATCTGTTTACAGAAATGGGCGATTACAAGAATGCTTACAATTACTTTACACTTTACTCCCAGACAAAAGACAGCCTCTTCAACAGTGCAAGCAACAAACAGATCGCTGAAATGCAGGCTAAATACGCAACTGAAAAAAAGGAAAGGGAGATACAATCCCAGGCACTTGTACTATCCGAACAGAAACAACAGCTGAATAACAATAAATTTTTAATCGCTGTCCTTTTAGGCGGAGCGGTTCTTCTGCTTTTCATCAGCTGGATCCTGATCACAAAAAATAAGATCAGACAAAAAGAAATTATCAAAACCGAACTGCTCAGGCAACAGGAACTCCGGACCCGCGCCATTATTGAGACCCAGGAGAATGAACGTAAACGTATAGCACAGGATCTGCATGATGGAATTGGCCAAACCTTAGCCGCCATTAAGATGAATCTTTCCAGCAAGTCAAAAAAACTGTCTAAAGAAAATCAGGACCTGGCAGATCAAACTATCCTATCCATTGATAACGCGTACAGCGAAGTGCGCACGCTCTCCCATTCGATGATGCCTAGATCGCTGAAGGAATCAGGCCTAGCCGAGGCAATTGAGGATCTTCTTGCTAAAACATTTTCGAATTCAAATATAAAATACACTTTTGAAAAAGACAATTCATTCCCCTTAAACGAACAGATCTCCATCGGGCTTTATCGTGTTTTACAGGAATTACTTAACAATATCATTAAACATGCGCATGCCACTGAACTCTCCGTCCATCTTCATAAAACAAAAGAAAATATCATTTTGATGGCTGAAGACAACGGCATCGGGATCAGGACGGGTCAGAATACAGAAAGAACAGGCATCGGCATGGCCAATATTGAAGCCCGGGTGCAGGCAATGAATGGAAATTTTTCGATCACCAAGAATGGCCCCAAAGGAACGGTTGCCGTGATTCGGATCCCTATAATCCAGAAAGATAATTCAATAACTTTGAAAGATCAATAACCGCAAATCAATCCGACCCATGGCGTCAAAGAAAATATCAATACTGATCGCCGATGATCATCAGATCATTGTTGACGGGATCCGGTCCCTGCTCGAAGGAGAAAAAAATATCATTGTTGCTGCTGAAGCCGGAAATGGAAAAGAAGCCATCGCTGTTGCCGAGAAAAATCCCGTAGATATTATTTTGATGGATGTAGAAATGCCTTTGTTGAATGGATGTGATGCGACCGCGATCATTACAGCACGTTTTCCTAAAATCAAAGTGATAGCGCTTACTACTTATGATGAAAAAGCAATAATAAGCAAAATGCTAAATGCGGGAGCGTCCGGATACATTTTGAAAAACATCAACAAGAAAATCCTGCTGGAAGCAATAAACACTGTGTCGAATGGCGGAACCTATTTCAGCAGCGAGATCCCCATTGTTCTTGCAACTAAATCGGCCGAAACAACTCCTGTCAAACACGACTCTCCCCTATCTTTTCTTTCCACCCGGGAAGTGGAGGTTTTGAAACACATCGGCAACGGTTTGTCTAATTCTGAAATAGCTGAAAAATTATTTCTAAGTCCCAAAACGGTTGAGACCCACCGCACAAACATCATGCGGAAACTGAATATTCATAACGTGGTCGGCCTTGTGAAATACGCGATAAAGAGCGGACTGGTAGATTAAAATTCCCGGCGGTACTTTTTTTCCTTGTGTTTTTTAGATCCTTTTTACTTCTTCTGAAAAATACAGGATCCACCTTATCTCTTTTAAGGCATTTCCCTTATTTATATAGCTGATTCTTCTATAAATTAAAACTCAATTTCTAACGATTGCCTCAGAATAGCGGCCGCATTCGAACGCATTCAGTAATCACCCGCAAAGATGCAAGGACAATTGCAGTTGTACCGAGTTAAATTTGAATTTGAATCTATGACAGCACAAAAACGACAAGCTACCGAACTGATAAAAATCGTTGCTAATAACATCAAGCAATATCGATTGAAAAAAAATCTTTCACAGGAAAGACTTGAAGATGAAACCGGGCTGACCATTGCCCGCTATGAATCAGGAAATCATGACATGACGCTGACAACCATATGCATCCTGAGCCAACATTTGGACCTGGAGCCTTACGAATTACTAAAATAGATATATAAAAAACAGCATGAGCGCTAATCCCATTGTCATTTAAACAACAACCGCTTGAAATTCACTCAACTATTCTTTCAAAACCCGCCCTCTCAACAACCCAGGGGCGTAAATCATTTTGTGCTTTCAGTGGTTATTTGCGTGGCGCTTCTCCTCATCACCTTGGTTTCGTTCGCCAATACGAATTCGCTCCCGCTGAACAAACCGGACTATAAGGAGAAAGGAAAAATAAAAACATTGAACAATTTTCAAAATAAATTTCACCTGCATTGAAGACAAACCCATACCATATCCAGATTATTCTGCTTGGCTTCTTATGTTCATCAGCGTATATGGGCGCCACTCAGGATTTTGCAGAAAGTTTCAAGGGGACCACATCCGATAATGATAACGGATATGATATCAGCCGTGCTGCGTCAGGAAACATTTATTTGACCGGCGGATTCCGGACAACCGTTGATTTCGATCCCAGCAGTACGACCCATAATTTGACAACAGGGGGAGCTACAGGAACCCAACCTGACATCTACGTTGGAAAGTATACAAATTCCGGAGCATGGGTGTGGGCATTTAATCTTGGCACAACTGCCGGAGGAGATGAAGGGCATGGTATCGCAGCAGACGCCAGCGACAATGTGTATGTTACGGGATTTTTTGCTGGAACTGTTGATTTTGATCCCAGCGGCACAACTCATAATCTTACTGCGACCGGAAGCCAGGATATTTATATTGCAGAATACAATTCGTCGGGAGCCTGGGTGTGGGCAAAAAGTTTTGGCAGCGCAGGAGTCGTCAGTAAAGGATTAAGTATTTACACTGACGCTTCATCCAATATCTATGTTACTGGACAATTCGCCGGAACAGTAAATTTTGGAGGGGGCAACATCACAAGCAATGGAAGTACCGACATATTTGTTGTAAGTTTTACAAGTGCAGGCGCGTACCGTTGGGCATTTAAGGTTGGTACCACTGGCGCTGATTACGGAATCAAACTCACAGGCGACGGCACCAACGTATACGTCACGGGCCTGTTTGCCGGTTCTGCACTAACCGCTGATTTTGACCCCAGTGGATCAACGCACAATCTAACCTCTGCCGGCGGCGGTAGTTGGAACGATATGTTTTTGGCAGCCTACACATGCGCAGCAGGAAATTATGTTTGGGCATTTAATATTGGAGGAACCGCCTCTATGGTTAATGAAGGCGATGGCGTTTTTACAGATGGGACATACGTATATTGTACAGGAGAATTCAAAAGCCCTACCGGGGATTTTGATCCCGGTCCAGGTGTAGTCAATTTGACTACCACTTCAACCTATTTTGCAAAATATTCATGCGCAACTGGTGCTTACCAATGGGCAAAAAGCATCGGCGCCACACAAGGTTATTCAATTCTAGTAGAAAATAATATTCTGTATCTAACCGGATATTTTAGTGGCACCGTTGACTTTGATCCGGATGCCGGAACGCAAAATATGACGGCATCAGGTACAACCGACATGTTTATCACTGAATATTCCCCAACTGATGGGAGCTATCTCTGTAAAGGAAGCGTAGGGATTGCTTCAAACATAAGTGTAGGAAGGGCACTGGCCGGAGATGCGGGCAGCGGGCATTTTTTTCTTACAGGCTGGTTTCAGGGAACCAATGTTGACTTCGACCCATCTTCAGGCTCGACCTTACTCACTTCCGGAGGAATGTCAGATATATTTATTGTAAAATATAATCAGAGTTCAGGTGCAGGCTGCTCTGTTGTATTACCTGTCATCTTAACATCAACGAATATGGAATGCAGTACTGGAAAAGCATATATCCAATGGAGTACAGCTTCAGAACACAGCAGTGCGTATTTCACAATTGAGCGCAGCGCTGATGGAATAAATTTTGAAAGTATCGGCACAGTAAACGGCGCCGGCAATTCAAACTCAACCCGCACGTATTCATTTGTTGACTCTGAACCGATGGCAGGAACCTCTTTTTACCGATTAAGGCAGACCGATTATAATGGCAATACAGAGGTGTTTAATCCGGCTTCGGTATCGTGCAACGGCCCATCAGGTTTAAGTATTTCGTTAATGCCAAATCCTGCAAGCGAAGAATTAATCGTTGATGTTAAAGGATCCAACAGCCCAACAATCCTGATCATCAGGGATGTCATGGGTCGGGTGATCCAGACGTCAGCCCTTATCCCCAACCGCAGATCATCTCTTAACATTTCTCCGCTCCCGGCAGGTATTTATTTTGTCACTACCGATTCTTCATCCTTCACTCCATTGAAGTTTGTGAAGGAATAAAAATTAAAATTACCTCCGGCCTTTTCTTTTGCTATGGCATTGTGTCAAAAGCGAGCAGATATTTTTCCGTATTCCAAATCCTGTTTCATATCCATAATAAGCACTTGCATTTCCAAAAAACAAATTACTTTTGGACACTTGACCGATCCAACAAAAAAGTGAAATGAGCCAATCGTTTGATCCTGACCAGAATTACGAGAAAAGTAAAAACACCATTGGATACGTTACCCGAAAAGAAGCCACCCAGGAAGATTATGATCGTATCGGATTTATGTCCGGGCTGGAAGTGCATCAGCAGCTGCTGACCGCCCGTAAACTTTTCTGCCGATGCCCCGCCGGCAAATTCAACTCACATGATGATTTTGATGCAGAAGTGGTGAGGCATATGCGCCCAACGCTGAGCGAACTGGGTGAATACGACGGAACTGCATTGATGGAATTCAAGACTAGAAAAAATATCATCTACCGGATAAAGAATGAAACGGCCTGCACGTATGAAGTGGACGACACTCCCCCATTTCCTATCGATCCGGTTGCACTTGAAATAGCACTGGAGATCTCCATTCTGAATAAAATGAACATTGTGGGCGAAGTGCATATCACCCGCAAACAATACCTTGACGGAAGTATTCCTGCTGGATTTCAACGAACGGCCATTCTTGGTGTCGGCGGAAAGATCCAGCTGAAGGATAAAACCATCAATCTCATTCAGCTCAGCATTGAAGAGGATTCATGCCGTGAAATTTCAGATGTCGGACATATGCGTATTTATAAGACCGACCGGCTGGGAATGCCCCTGATCGAAACCGTGACTTATCCCGAATTCAAAAATCCGGATGAAGTAAAAGAAGGTGCTGATTATATCCGATTCCTGAACCGAAGCACCGGAAAGGTCAGAACCGGAATTGGCTCTACACGCGCCGATGTGAATGTGAGCTGCAAAGGCGGAACCCGCGTTGAAATAAAAGGAGTGGCTCATACCAAGTGGATGCCGGAGCTTACGCATAACGAAGCATTCCGCCAATGGGCGTTGGTGCAGATCATGGCCCAGTTAAAGGAGAAGTTTGGAGATGCTCAAAACTGGAAAATGAGTTCAGAAAAGATCAACCCAAAAGACTTTGATTTCATTTATCAGCCGCTTCAACACGCCATTGAAAACAAACAGGAAATCGTCGCGATCCGTTTACAAGGTTTCAGGGGAATACTTTCACACTTCACGCAGCCCGGACAAATGTTCGCCGACGAGATCTCCACACGATTGAAAGTGATCGCATGCATTGAAAAACCGAATATGATCCATTCGGAAGAATTAAAGAAACACATTGCTGAAGAAGAATCGGAAAAGATCTCCAAACTGCTTTCCTGCAAAAATGAGGATGCATGGATCGTACTGTGGGGTCCGCAAGAAGATATACCTACCGCCATTGAAACGGTGGAAGAAAGATGCCGGCTGGCCTTCAAATGCATTCCGAATGAGACCCGGAAAGCGCTGACGAACGGCACAACCATTTTTGAACGCGTTCTTCCAGGCGCTGATCGCATGTATCCCGATACCGATTCGGCTCCCATCCCGTTGAAGAACGAATACATTGAAACGCTCCGGAAGCAGATCCCGATGGATATTTTTGACCGCATTCAGCAGCTGAGAAAATGGAACATCCCGCAGGGAACTTTTACTTTTATTTTGAAGCGAAATCTGGTTCCGCTAATTGAAACAATAACTGACGAGCTAAAGATCAGCCCGCTTTTTACAGGAACTTTTTTGGGGCATACGATGAAGTTTGTAGAAAATAATTATGAAAGCACTGATGATTTCAGCTATGATAAAATTTTCGAACTCTTCACATTTCTGAAGGAAAGAAAAATGGATCTGAACATTGCCCGGAAAATGCTGATCGAATATTACCAGCACCCGAAACTGGATTTTGATTCAGTCCTTACCCATATCCAGTTCAAATCTGTTTCGAAAAAAGAAATAACTGAGACCATCCCCTTCCTGAAAAATAAATTCAAGACAATAAAGATCTCCAAGAAACCTGATATTGATGAAAAATGGGTGATGGGGCAAGTACATAGCACCGCGTTAGGAAATATGAATCTTGCCGAATTGCATAAGGAAGTTGTTTCAGGGGATTCACCAATAGTTAACAAACAATATAAATGAGTGCAACCATTTTCCAGGGGTACAAAGGGCAGGCATTGGAAGTATTAAAGAAATACAATGCAAGAGTATGGGCACAGGTAGATGTGGATACTTCCCGCGGGCTTTTCCAGGGCACCATCCTTCCCCGGGCCGAGAATACAGATGATGAGCACATTGTGATGAAAATTATTACCGGGTACAATATCGGGGTGGACATAAATACAATCACCGATATGCGGGAAACCGGATACAAAAAGGCCAATTACCAGATCCCGGAGAAACAATTCCCGGTCACCAAAGGACTGCCGCACGTAAAACTTTTCGGAACCGGCGGCACCATTGCTTCCCGTCTCGACTACCGTACCGGCGCCGTCATCCCTGCTTTTTCTCCGGGAGAATTATATGGAGCCGTTCCGGAACTGGCTGACATTTGTAACCTGGATACAGAAAAAATATTTGCCGTGTTCAGCGAGAACATGGGACCCACACAATACCTTGCCCTTGCAAAGGCCATTGTAAAAGAGATCCGGAATGGAATTGACGGGATCGTGATCGGCCATGGAACCGATACGCTGCAGCATACTGCTGCCGTGCTTTCTTACATGGTGCAGAATTCTCCTGTACCTATTGTATTGGTCGGTTCTCAGCGTTCTTCCGACCGCCCGAGTTCCGACGCCGCGCTGAACCTGATGCATGC
>JAHEYJ010000149.1:7281-8125 GCA_023251675.1 Bacteroidota bacterium | reverse complement strand
CAGGCTTCGCGGGTAGGCGATTCTTTATCTTTTTTATCCAGTACAGCTAGAATGACCAGGCGCCTCAGCTGCTTAATGACAACTAATTTTTTGTCTTTCTTTTCAAACTCGATCCGGGCAAAATCGATTTCGGAGGGAGACAAGCCAAAAGAAACAAGCGGTGTGTTTTTCCGGCATAAAACAGCGATGTTCTCGTTCTCGGATGGTAAAGGGGATTTCTTAATGAGCGTCATATTTATTTTTAATTTTGAATTGATAAATGTAGATATTTTATCTACATTGCCATTCTGAACAAAACGAAGAATCCTTTTTTCTTTTCATTGAGATAAATACCTTGTTAAAATTGAATACCGGTAAACTTCTTAAACGGGCACTGAACTTTGAATCGCTTTCGATAGAAGAAGGTGTTTTTCTTTTTGAGAACACCCCGGTTGCTGAACTTGCCTATACAGCCAATGAGCTCCGGAAAATTCAAAAACCGGACTCCGTTGCAAAAAACGGGAAACCCGGAAAAGTAACCTGGCAGATAGACCGCAATGTAAATACAACCAATGTTTGCATTGCCAATTGCAAGTTCTGTAATTTTTACCGTATCCCGGGTCACCCTGAATCTTACATAACCGATATCGAAACGTACAGGAAGAAAATTGATGATACTATCCGCTGGGGAGGAGACCAGCTGCTGCTTCAGGGCGGTCATCATCCCGAACTTGGATTAAAATTTTATACCGATCTGTTCCGCCGGTTAAAAAAACTTTATCCGAAAATAAAACTACATGCACTGGGTCCGCCGGAAGTAGCACATATTACGAAACTGGAAAAATCAACCCACACAAAAGTTTTA
>JAHEYJ010000149.1:0-7271 GCA_023251675.1 Bacteroidota bacterium | reverse complement strand
TTTACAAGCACTTTTAGATGCAGGATTGGACTCTCTACCCGGTGCAGGCGCTGAAATTCTTAACGACCGGGTGAGAAGATTGATCTCCAACGGTAAATGCGGGGGAAAAGAATGGCTGGATGTGATGCGTGCGGCTCATCAGTTGAACATTACTACATCGGCTACCATGATGTTCGGCCATGTAGAAACTATTTACGAAAGATTCGAACATCTGGTCTGGATACGTGAGGTGCAAAATGAAAAGCCAAAAAATGCCAACGGATTCCTTGCTTTCATTCCATGGACATTCCAGGACATGGACACGCTGCTTGCCGATGTTCGTGGTGTGAAAAACAAAACATCGGCGGAAGAATATATTCGCATGATCGCCATGAGCCGCCTCATGCTGCCGAACATTCTCAATATACAGGCCTCGTGGCTGACCGTCGGAAAAGAAACAGCACAGATCAGTCTGCATGCCGGGGCAAATGATTTTGGAAGCATCATGCTGGAAGAAAATGTGGTTTCGGCTGCAGGCGCTCCTCACCGCTTTACATATATAACAATTCAGAATGCCATACGTGAAGCCGGGTTTGAGCCTCAATTAAGAAATCAGCAATATGAATACCGTATTGTACCTTCAGAAATCAAGGAACAGGTAATGAATTATTGATGTGAATCGAATCGAGACTGGCATAGAATATTCAAAAAAAAGCGGGTCGTCATTCAGATATTTGTGGATTCGTTCATTTATTCGTTATTCGTGCCATAATTAAGTACAGAATAAAATTTTTGGCTAAATGGAGTTAATCTTTACCTTTGTATAAATGCCCGATTCTGATCGGAATAAAATCGAGTAATTAACTATGTGCCGCTGCTATAAATTTATTCTACCATTCGCGATCTTTTTTGCAGGGATCATCTTGTTTGTTTTGTCATGCCAGAGAAACAAAGACTGCGATGTGGTAATAAACGTTGTGAATGGCTCTTCCGGTTCACCACTTGCCGGAGCAAACATTCATATGTATATTCCTCCGGGATCGCCTCCACCAACCAACGGCAATCTCACAATTCAAGATCAATCCGGCGTTACGGATGCTTCCGGATCCGTTTCTTTTACTTTTAAACTTCCTGCCATACTCCAGACCGATGTTACTTATATGTCAGGGGTTCCAACCACTACCCTTACCGCCTCTGCCCTTGTTAAGCTTGAAGAAGGCAAACAAGTGAGCAAAACCATTAAACTTTATTGATGGTTCTACCATTACGCTGAATTTATTCTTACTTTTTATTTGCCTTGCACTATTTTTGATGTAATATTGTGCTTGTGAAAAAATTACTATTCATATTATTTTCCTTCTTTGTTCTTTCTGCTCATGCTACCCATGAACGGGCCGGCGAAATTACCTATCAATGGCTGAGCGGTTATACATATAAGATCACCGTTACTACTTATACCAAATCATCTTCCTGCGGCGCAGACCGCTGCAGCCTTGAAATCAATTTCGGCACCGATACAAATCATTACGAGATAAACAGAAAGAATGGAGCGTCATGTAATTTCTCCACTTCCCCATGCAGTTCAGGCACTGAACCTCCATGCCCTCATTGCGGCCAATTGATCGGTCCTGTGACAGATGAATTGAAGATGAATATCTATGACACCATCTGGACCTATCCCGGACCCAACTCCTATACCATTACGGTTACCGATCAGAACCGGAACAGCGAAGTAGTGAACGTTCCGAGCCTTACTGCTTTCAGCATATTTACGGTACTTACAATTTATCCCTATGCGGGGTTCTCGCAACATAATAGTTCTGTTGTGCTTTCAAATCCGCCGATAGATAAAGCCTGTGCCGGCCGGCTTTTTATTCATAATCCGGGCGCCTCTGATCCTGACGGTGACAGCATTGCCTATCATATGGGTATTTGCCTTCAGGCCCCCGGCACGCCTGTAAGTGGGTATTTTTTGCCGGCAAACGTTTCGATCAACGCCATTACCGGTGATCTTACCTGGAATACACCGCCTACTGCCGTTGGCTCTCCAAGCCATCCGTATTACGATGAATATAATTTTGCTTTTGACATTGAAGAATGGGTGATGAATACGGTTAATCATCACCGGTACCTTACCGGAGTGGTGCGGCGCGATATGCAGGTGAAGGTGTATAACTGCCAAAATGACCCCCCGATAATTTCGAATGTGAATGATACCTGCATTGAAGCAAATACCAGTCTGACCTTTACGGTTACCGCAACGGATAATGAAGGAGGAATCGTTTCTTTTACTGCGACAGGCGGGCCTTTTACTACAACACCAGCGGCAACTTTTACAAGTGATGCGCCCATTGCAAATCCTCCCTCTACTGGTATTTTTTCATGGAGCCCTTCCTGCGAACAGGTGCGGCTGCAACCTTACCTGGTAACTTTCAAGGCGGTGGATGACGGAGCGCCGGATTATCCGGCTATTCCGCTTACAGATTATGAAACATTTTTCATCAAAGTAATTGCGCCTCCTGTAAAAAATCTTTCAGCAACTCCTGAATGCACAACGATGAAGCTCGCCTGGGATGCGGAACTATGCAATCCTGCAAGCAATCCTGTTTTTAAGTATAAGATCTTCCGAAAAATTGGATGCGATACGTTTTCTCCCCGCGATTGTGAAACCGGAATGCCTGCCACTTGGGGATACTCCCTTCTTGCTACTGTTTCAAATTCTACAACTTCATACACCGATAATTCCGGTTTGGTTCACGGGCTTATGTATTCTTACCGTGTGGTGGCCTTGTTCGTTGACGGAGCCGAAAGCTATGTTTCCGATCCGCTTTGTGCAACGCTGGTGCGCGACGTTCCGATCATTACCAATGTGGATGTAACCTCCACAGGATCCGGGGGATCCATCAATGTGAAATGGGTGATGCCGCTTCCTAATGCAGCCAATTACGATACAACCATTAATTCTAACCACGGACCCTACCGGCTTGATCTTATGCGCGGAACAGGATTTACAACTCCAATTTCTACAATAGCAACCTTCTCCAGCCAGTATTTTTCCACGCTGAACAACACGTCCTATGCTGATTCCCCGCTCAACACGCAGGGCAATCCATATACTTACAGAATTGATTTTTATGATACAATGAATGTGGCTTGCCCCACCCAAAAAGCTTCTTCTGTTTTTCTTTCCTGCGCAGCAAATGATAATGTGATACAGCTTTCCTGGCAGGCAACTGTACCATGGACGAATTACCGGTATGACATTTATAAATTCAATGGAACAACCTGGGATTCCATTGCCACGACCTCATCAATGTCTTTTTCCGATACCGGGCTTGTGAACGGACAACCCTATTGCTACAAAGTAAAAAGCATCGGGTCATATCCTGACCCCACACTTCCCGCGCCACTCATCAACTGGTCACAGGAACTTTGCTGTTCACCTGTTGACTTGACTCCTCCCTGCCCTCTCACTTTGGATGTGGATTCAAGCTGTGATCTCATTCAAAATATTCTTACCTGGAATAACCCCAACAATTCCTGCTGTGATGATGCACTTTACTATATCATTTATTATATGCCTGTTGAAGGCGGTGATTTCACCGTGTTAGATACGGTAGGAAACATAACCATTACAACATTCACGCACGACAGTATCAATTCCATTGCCGGATGCTACGCAGTAACTGCCGTTGATTCATTCGGAAATGAAAGCGCTTTCAGCAATATAGTGTGCGTTGACAACTGTCCGTTTTACGAATTACCAAACGTATTTACTCCCAATGGTGACGGACAGAATGATCACTTCACTCCGTTGCATCCCTATAAGTTCGTGAAAGATATTGATATCAAAATTTATAACCGATGGGGCTATGAAGTTTTCCGCACTACCGATCCGGAGATCGGATGGGACGGCAAAAGTGCTCAGACCAAGATGATGTGCTCCGACGGAGTATATTATTATGTATGCATCGTTAACGATATCCGCCTGAAAGGAATCGTTCCCCGCGTGCTGAAAGGCAATATTCATTTATTGAGTAAGTAAAAAGCCCCCTCCTTACCCCCCCCTTCAGGGGATGAGGGCGTACAACATTTTTCCTAAAACAGAATGCTGATGACGTTGATTGGGCATATAGTCACGGTTTGCATCAGTCTATATCATAATAATCAGCGTTATCTGCGTTCCACTTTTTTGCATACGGAAATTTGTCTTACACCCGGGGAGGAGTTCAACTCTTGCATTTGGTTTCAATTCGTATATTCGTTTTTAATTCGCAATCCGAACTATGTTTACAGGAATAATTGAAACCACCGGCAAAGTAATTTCTGTTGAAAAAGATAAAACCAACCTCCGGTTCGGGATTGCATCCTCCTTTACCAAAGAACTTTCCATAGGACAAAGTGTTTCCCATAACGGCGTTTGCCTGACAGTTGAAAGAATAGCTGCTGCAGGAAAAAAGTATTTCGTAACTGCTGTAAAAGAAACACTCACAAAATCAAATCTTGGCCTGCTGAAAAAAGGCAGCATTGTTAATCTCGAACGCTGCCTTAAAATCAACGGCCGGTTGGATGGCCATTTTGTCCAGGGTCATGTGGACTGCACAGCAACGGTAAATTCAATAAAGAAAGAAAAGGGAAGCTGGGAATTTGAATTCAAAATCCAAAATCCAAAATCCAAAATCCAAAACCTTGTCATTGAAAAAGGCAGTATCTGCATTAATGGCGTAAGTCTTACTGTTGTTGAAGTCCCCTCTGAAGGAGGGGATTTAGGGAAGGCCACTTTTTCCACAGCCATCATCCCGCATACGTTCATGCATACCAACTTCTCATCAATGAAGAAAGGGGGTACTGTGAACATTGAATTTGACATTCTCGGCAAATACATTCAGAAAATAATTACTGACCGGTGAACGAAAAGAAATTATTCCTGCTGGATGCCATGGCGCTGATCTACCGCGCGTATTACGCATTGGCAAAAAATCCCCGCGTTACTTCAAAGGGACTCAATACTTCCGCTGCTTTTGGGTTTACCAATATTTTACTGGAACTTCTCCGGAAAGAAAATCCATCGCATCTGGGCGTTGCTTTCGATACACATGCTCCTACTGAACGGGAAGGCGTGTATGCCGAATACAAAGCCAACAGACAAGCTACTCCTGAAGATATTATCAGCTCAATTCCCTATATAAAAAAGATCCTTGAAGGATTTGGAATTCCGGTACTCGAACGCGACGGCCACGAAGCGGATGACATCATCGGTACGCTGGCAAAAAAAGCGGAGAAGCACGGATACGAAACCTACATGATCACGTCCGATAAAGATTTCGGACAGCTGGTCACAGACAAGACCTTTATTTTTCGACCCCCCGCTTTCAAATCCGGCTGGACCGTTCTGCGGAAAGAAGATATCTGTAAGCGGTGGGAAATAAAAGATGTGAAGCAGGTAATTGAAGTGCTTGGATTAATGGGCGACGCAGTGGATAACATTCCCGGCCTGCCGGGTGTGGGAGAAAAAACCGCCATCAAGCTCATTCATGAGTTCGATTCGGTGGAAGGTGTGATTGCCAATGCCGACAAACTCAAGGGGAAATTACAGGAGAATGTCCGCAACTTTGCCGGCCAGGCATTACTTTCCAAACAACTTGCCACCATTCACTGCGATGTGCCCGTTGAATGGGATGAAGACGCATTGAAGATGACCGAACCGCATAAAGAAATTCTTTCCGCAGTTTTTGAAGAACTTGAATTCAGAACTATTGCTGCCAGGGTATTGGGTGGCAACCCAAGCGCTTCTTTTGCTGCTCCACTGACTGGAATAACGAATCAAAAAGAACCGGTGAAAGAAGGAACCGGAGAACCGGAGAAGTCCTTGAAAACAATAAAAGAAGTTGTTCATACCTATCATCTCATTGATTCAAAAGAGAAACGGAAAAAACTCATAGCAGAACTCGTAAAACACAAGTCCATCTGCTTTGATACCGAAACCACCGGAACCGATGCGCATAATGTGGAGCTGGTAGGAATGTCCTTCTCGTTCAAAGAGCATGAAGGATATTATATTCCCGTTCCTGAAAACTACAACGAAGCCCATGCCATTGTGCATGAGTTCAGAGAAGTTTTTGAAGATGAGAAAATTGAAAAGACCGGGCAGAATATTAAATACGATATGTCAGTACTGAAATGGTACGATATCGAGATCAAAGGAAAGTTGTTCGATACGATGATCGCCCATTACCTGATCCAGCCCGATATGCGCCACAACATGAATGTGCTGGCTGAAACGTATCTGAACTATTCGCCTGTATCCATAGAAACGCTCATCGGTAAAAAGGGAAAGGGCCAGTTAAGCATGCGCTCCGTTCCGGTCGAGCAGGTCTCTGAATATGCCGCAGAAGATGCAGATATCACTTTGCAGCTGGAAAAAAAGTTCATGCCCATGCTGAAGGAAACGGTGACCAAAAAATTATTTGAGGAGGTGGAAATGCCGCTGGTCCCGGTACTTTCTGCTATGGAAGCAGAAGGTGTAAAGGTGGATACTTCCGTACTGAAGGAGATCTCCGGCGAACTTGCTATTGATATTCTCAAATCAGAAAAAGATATTTATTCTCTCGCCGGAAAAGAGTTCAACATATCGTCGCCAAAGCAGGTAGGAGAGATATTATATGAAGAACTGAAAATTACAGAGAAGCCGCAGAAAACCAAGACCGGCCAGTACGCCACCGGCGAAGACATCCTTGAGAAACTCAAAGGGACTCATCCCATCATCGATAAGATCCTCGAACACCGCGAACTGCAGAAACTGAAAAACACCTATGTAGATACGCTGCCCGAACTGGTCAATCCACGCACCGGAAGGGTACATACAACCTACAACCAGGTAGTAGCCGTGACAGGAAGATTAAGTTCTGACAACCCCAACCTGCAGAACATTCCCATTCGCACGGAACGGGGAAGGGAGATCCGAAAAGCATTTGTTCCAAGAAATAATAATTATATACTGCTGTCTGCCGATTATTCACAGATCGAGCTCCGCGTGATCGCCGCCATGAGCGAAGACCAGGGAATGATCGAAGCCTTTAAAAGCGGGCAGGACATTCACGCGGCCACCGCTTCCAAAGTTTATGGAGTAACCCTTGATCAAGTAAGTTCTGACATGAGGCGGAACGCCAAGATGGTGAACTTCGGAATTATCTATGGCATTTCCGCATTCGGGCTGGCCCAGCGCCTCAACATTCCCCGGACAGAAGCAAAACAGATCATTGAAAATTACTTTGAGAAATACCCCCGCATAA
>JAHEYJ010000148.1:433-8132 GCA_023251675.1 Bacteroidota bacterium | reverse complement strand
TTAAGAATTATAAATAAAAAAATCTAATTCGTCATGGCGCAACAGATCATTCAGCAGCCGGAAATGAAAATTCCGTTAATCAAAAAAATACAGGACTGGATCGTCGTGATCCGTTCGGTATGGTTCATCATCGCCTTGCTGCTTCTCGGCGCATTCGCGTTCATCTGCGTTGAGCAGGGACAGGACATGCTCTTTGCCGTCATCGATGATTTCCGGTGGGGCGCTTTCTGGCTGACCAACCTCGCGCTCGGCATGTGGGCGATGCAAACCGGGTTCGGATCACGGCTCCTGATCATGTTTTCCGACATCAGCTTTTATGAGCAGTTGCCGGAAGAGGAAGGGGAAGAAAAACAACGGAAGCAGGCGGATATTGACGCCCG
The DNA here is from genome assembly GCA_023251675.1 of Bacteroidota bacterium. Taxonomy (GTDB): domain Bacteria; phylum Bacteroidota; class Bacteroidia; order Palsa-948; family Palsa-948; genus Palsa-948. The sequence continues at coordinate 7,752 of JAHEYJ010000148.1, read as the reverse complement.
CGTGAAGCACAGGAAAAAAATCGCCACACGCCTCCCGCGCATCCTGTTCACCATTCCGTTTTTTATTATGAGCATCGGTTACATACGCGCTTTTTTCTCTTACCAGGGCGGCGATGCGATGGCTTTTATTTTCATGCTCGTCATGATAGCCGTTACCTGTTTTACTTTGTACCGGCTCGTGTACTGGTTCGTTGAAAAACAAATGGAGAAACGGCTGAACGAAGAAGAAAAAAGAAAAATACACGCCCTCTACCAGCCCCGCTACCTGAATGAACTCGGCATCACGCAGTACCTCCTGTATGTTGCCGTCGGGATCGCCGTTGCCATCATCATCGTGTACAGCCTGCTGCCCGTACGCGCGCTGCAGTCGCTCGGTTCGGTGCACATCATCACCATGAGCTTCGGCTGCTGGATAGCCGTACTTTATTTTATTGATTACCTCGACAAACGGATCAGTTTTGTTTTCAAATTCATCCTCATCGGCATCATGCTGCTGGTGAGTTATATCAACTACGACCATCCCGTGCGCATTCATGCCGGAAATAATTTTGAAGCGCCAAAACAAAACATTGCGAATTACTTTGATAAATGGTACGCCGCCGGGTTCTCGGAAAAAGACAGCGCCGTTCCTGTATTTTTTATTTCTGCCGAAGGAGGCGCCTGCCGTTCCGGTTACTGGACCTCCAAAGTGCTGGCGGAGCTGCAGGATAACATGCCGGGATTTGCCGATCATCTTTTTTCTTACAGCAGCGTATCCGGCGGATCGCTGGGCGTAAATGCGTTCAACGCCATTCATAACTGGAAAACAGCGGCAGGCAGCAAAAAAGGATACTCCGACGCCGTAGATGCATTTTACCAAAAGGATTTTCTTGCGCCCATTACCGGGCGGCTTGTGTTTGCTGAATCCTTTAATCTGTTCTCAACAACGATGACAGAAATGTTCGACCGCGCCTCTTCACTTGAAATTAGCTGGGAGCAATCGTTTGCACAGCTGGATTCCATGGACCGGCTTGCGCATTTCTTTAATAAAGAAACTTCCGGCGGCCCGGCCGTTTTCATTAACAGCACAGAGATCGAAACCGGCCGCCGTGCATTGCTCAGCAACGTGCTGGTGGATACAGCGAGTTTTAACGATGCCGTTAACCTGCAGCAGGAATTAAATGGAAATATCAATTACAGCACCGCCATTTTATTCAGCGCGCGGTTTCCTTACTTTTCCCCTGCCGCCAGCATCCAGCACGGCGAGGACCGGAAAAGCCGCCGACATTATGTGGACGGAGGTTATTTTGAGAACATGGGCAACATCACCACGATGGAAATAATCAATGCGGTTAAAAACAGATCGGTTCACGGAAAAAATATAAAACCGTATGTGATCCTCATCACCAACGATGAAGAACCCATCGTGAAGCCCGTTGTTTTCTGCAACGAAGCGCTCGAACCCCTCGATGCTTTCATGAAAGTGCGGGGCGGACATACCCATGCGTCCCTGTCAGCGATCAGCCGGTTTATAAAAACAAAAAACATAAACGGTGAGATCATTCAGTTCAACATGGGCCTGAACGGAAAAACAGTTCCCATGAACTGGTATATTTCAGACAATGCCAAACGCTGCATTAAAGATCTGTTCAGCAAAGACAAAGGCTACAAACAGAGTTTTGAAAAGGTAGCGGTTGTATTAAAGGGAAATTAAGAATTAAGAATTGAGAGAAAGGCCACTTCGAGTTTTTTGCTTTGCAAAAAGTATCGAGAAGTGACGAACGATAAACACATCTTGCTTTTACCACTTGCATCGGTTCTCGATATATTCAGTCCGGAGCGACTGAATTACTCGAACGGGCAGCCGCTAATTCGTACAAAAAAAATATTTCAACATTATTTTGATTTTAAAATTATTGATTTATCTTTGACATCAAGCGAGCAAAACTTATAGTCGTTCAAATGAAACCGGACAGCCGGTGTATTTTGTTTTTTGACTCTGGGTTTTGCTTTTTTATTGACAATATATGCGAATCGGGAAAACATAAATGCATGATAAAATTTATTGCAATTTTATTAGAACTCAAACAACATTAACACACATAAAACCATGAATTGGATGTCTATCTTAGGAATTTGCTTAATAGTTGTTGGGACTATCTTTTCGTTTATTGGAACTTACAAAAGTGATAAGGACAGTCAAGATTTATTGACTTCGAAAATTCAAGAGAAGAATCAGACTATTGACAATATAAATTCAAATAATATCAAATTAATTGGTCAAAATACTGCGCTATTAAACTCCAGCAATGATGCAGCGAACTCAAATAGAGAACTTTTTTCACAAAATAAAGATATGCTTTTGAGAATTGGTAATTATCAGAAAGACATAGAAAGTAAAGAAAAGAAAATAAAAGAATTAGAAGAATCAGTTAAAAAATCCGAAAGGGGGATTGTTTCAATAATTCAAATTGATGGTTCCTATTTAGTTAGACAAGGTGGGTCAATGTCTATAAATAGTGGCACTCAAGAAAATAAAGTATATAATGAAATAATAAATTTAGAGAAAGAGGAAAAATTTGATAATATTATTATTTTATGCGATAAATCTATTAAATCATCACCCAGATGGTATACCCCTTTCTTGTTTAAAGCAATAGCATTATATAACCTTGATAAAAATAATAAAAAAATGTCAATTGACCTATTGGATTATGTTGCAAATAATACAGTCGGTGATCCCCAATATACATTACAAATTTCAAATCTTTTTTCACAAATTGGAGAACAAGCAAAAGCAGTTAAATTATCTAATTCAATACCTAAAGAAGTAATTCAAGATTTAATTAATAATCAGAAAATAAGCGAGCAAAAAAAAATAAAAAAATAAACACTTTAGTCCCAATGTCCGACAAGCTCATGCTCATTATCTATGGTATACTGTAAATTAAACTTACTGCAAGCAGAATGAAAAAAACTATTTTATTACTTTTAGCGATCATCGCATCGTTTGGTTTGGGATTCGCTTACAAGGCAATCATTACCAAGCAGGCTAACGGCCAAACAACCATGAAAAAAGTAACCGGCATTGGCGGCATCTTTTTCAAGTGCAAAGACCCCGGCAAAATGAAAGAGTGGTACAAAAAACACCTGGGGCTGAACACCGATCGGTACGGAACCACTTTTGAATGGCGACAAGGGGCCGATTCAACCAAAAAAGGCTTCACCCAATGGGCCCCGTTCTCTGACTCCACAAAATATTTTGAGCCTTCAAAAAAAGATTTCATGATCAACTACCGGGTGGAGAACATGGAAGCGCTGGTTGCAGAACTTAAAAAAGAAGGCGTCACCATCGCCGACACGATCGAATCGTATGATTATGGAAAATTTGTCCATATCATTGACATGGAAGGAAACAAAATAGAGTTATGGGAACCCAACGATATCAATTATAATAAGATCTCCGGCGGAGTAACAAAATAAAACAAATGAACGCGCTATCACCAAACATTTTTGTAAAAGACATCAACCAAACCATTGCTTTTTACAGGCAATTAGGATTTGAATTAATAACCACCGTTCCCGACAAAGGCGATTATGTTTGGGCGATGATGACTTGCGGAAAAGTTAGTTTCATGTTCCAGACATTCAGCAGCCTAGGCAACGACCTGCCTGTGATCAGCAGGCAGAACGGCGGCTCGCTGCTGCTGTACATCGGGCTGAAAAATATCCGGGTCTTCTTCGACAGCATAAAAGATAAAGTAACCGTTGTCAAAGGGCTTGAAAAAACATTTTATGGCGCCACTGAATTTTCAATCCTGGATAATAACGGGTACGTATTGACCTTCGCGGAGGACGAATAAAAGAGTCAGTTCGAGTGTCCCGCGTCTCGCGGGATGTATCGAGAACTGAATGCGGGTACTCGACCGGAAATAATTCAAAGTTCTTAACATGTTTTGGTTTTCCTGAAATAAATCCTACTTTTGTTTTATGTCAGTTATCCGGAAGATCCACCCGTCGCCCTCCATCGATTTTTATTCAGTAGGCACCGGTTCGGAGCTTGCGCTTCCTTTCATAGGAGGAATAGCCGCCGGCTTTCCCTCTCCTGCCGAAGATTTCTTAGACATCAGCATCGACCTGAACAAAGAACTGATAAAAAACCCTACTTCCACTTTTTACGGACGGGTGAAAGGAAATTCCATGCGCGACGCGGGCGTTGAGAATGGCGACCTGCTGATCATTGATAAAAGCCTGGAGCCATCGAACGGAAAAATTGCCGTCTGCTTCCTCGACGGCGAGTTCACCATCAAGCGGATAAAGATCGAGAACGATTGCGTGTGGCTCGTTCCCGCTAATTCTGATTTCAATCCCATAAAAGTCACTGCCGGAAATGATTTCCTGATCTGGGGAATCGTTATCCACATTATTAAAACGCTCTGATGTACGCGCTGGTCGACTGCAACAGTTTTTACGCTTCGTGCGAACGGGTCTTCCGCCCGGATCTTCGGAATAAACCCATTGTGGTACTGTCGAACAACGACGGCTGCGTGATCGCCCGCACCAGCGAGGCAAAGGCGCTGGGCATCCCGATGGCGGCTCCCGCGTTCCAGTACAAAGAACTGTTTGAGAAAAACAATGTTCATGTTTTTTCTGCCAACTTCGCCCTGTACGGCGACCTGAGCGCGCGGGTAATGCAGACCCTTTCCGGGTTTACGCCCGATATGGAGATCTACAGCATTGATGAAGCCTTTCTGAAGTTCAATGAATTCGAACGGTTTGATCTGAACGAATACGGAAATAAAATTGTACGGACGGTTGTAAAAAATACGGGCATTCCCATCAGCATCGGCATCGCGCCGACAAAAGCGCTGGCGAAAGCAGCCAATAAGATCGCCAAGAAATTTTCCGAACGCACAAAAGGAGTTTACGCCATCGACACGGAAGAAAAAAGAATCAAGGCGCTGAAATGGATGCCCGTTGAAGCGGTGTGGGGCATCGGCTACCGGCATGCGAAGCGGCTGAAGGCCATGAATATAAATACAGCCTACGATTTCACGATGCTGTCCGACGGATGGATCAAAAATAAAATGGCTGTTATCGGCCTTCGCCTCAAGCATGACCTGGAAGGCCATGAATCTATTTTCTTCGAAAAGAAACAACCGAAAAAGAGGATCGCCACCACCCGTACTTTTGAAACCAACTATTCCAGCTACGAAGAAGTAAAAGAGCGGGTCATCACCTTTGCCGTTACCGGCGCGGAAAAACTCCGCCGGCAGCGATCCTGCTGCAACGCCCTGCTTGTCTTTCTCCACACGAACGGGCACCGCGAAGACCTGCCTCAATACAGCCGGAACATTGTTGTGAAAACTCCCTACCCCACCAATTCATCCATTGAGATCGCGCGGTTTGCAATTGAAGGATTGGAAAAGATATTCAAAAGCGGGTACGGCTATAAAAAAGCGGGCGTGATCGTAATGGATATCATTCCTGAAAATACAGGGCAGATCACCCTGTTTGAAAATTCCAACCCGGCACATAAACCCCTGATGAAAATAATGGACCGGATCAACCGGGCGCTGGGAAGAAGGATGATCAAACTTGCAGGGCAGGACATGGGCCGTACCTGGAAGATGCGGCAGGAAAGATTATCGCCGCGCTATACAACCAAGTTAAGTGACATCATAACCATTCATGCATGAGGCGAGGAAATAAGATCGATCACATGCAGCAAATAATTCCAGGGAACCCAATGAAACATTTCCGGTATGTGCTCCTGCTCTTTTTCTTTATAAGTCAATGCCGCCCGAAAGAGGAAAAGAGCATGACGCAATTTCCCGAAAAGCCGGCCGTACCTTCCACGATAAAAAAAGAACATGAATCCCTGCTCGGTAAAATTCATGCGATGACTTTGTTCCGGGACAGCGCCGGCCGTGCGGCTATAAAGCTGAATGAACTGATGCAATATCATTTTAAAGAGGAAGAAGAGTATGTACTGCCTCCGCTGGGGCTTTTGCCCTTATTGTCAAGCGGCAAATTGCCTGAACACAGCAACAATGTGATACTATTAACAGAGAAATTTAAATCACAGTCAGCAAAGATAATCGCCGAACATCAAATGATCAAAGCGTTAACAGAAGAGATGATAAAGGCAGATGACGGGATGAGGCATCCTGAAATGATTGAATTTGAAAAAGAACTTCAACAACATGCGCATACGGAAGAAGAAGTTTTTTTTCCCGCAGCCATTCTGGTCGGGGAATATTTAAAACTCAGATCTATGGCAAACCCTCACTCGGCATCTCAACATGCAGCCTTGAATCCTGCAGGCGAAGACTAGTTTCTTTTTTCCTAAGTTTGCAGGATGGAACAAAACATTTCTTTCCAGGCGACCGACTGGGATAAAACCCCGGCCACTGAACATAAAGGAGAAACCGGTGTTGCTTACTGGAAAACGCTGGAGTTTACCGGGTTGAGAATACGAATGGTGGAATATTCTCAAAACTACAAAGCCGATCATTGGTGCGAAAAAGGCCATATCATTTATTGCATTGAAGGAGAAATGGACACCGAGCTTGCGGACGGCCGCGTGGTTAAATTATCCAAAGGAATGTCATACCAGGTATCGGATGAATTAAGTTCGCATCGCACCCGTTCTGCGAAAGGCGTAAAACTATTTATTGTGGACGGAGATTTTTTGAAATTAAAATCAAAATAAGATTATTCCGATGAGAACCATTGGAATGATTGGCGGGTTGAGCTGGTTCTCCACTTCTGTTTACTACACAACGATCAACCGGCTCATCAACGAGCGGCTGGGTGGCTCGCATTCCGCTAAGCTTCTTCTCTGCTCCGTAAACTTTAATGATTTCAAAACGCTACAGGAAAAAGATGACTGGGAACAAATAGAAAAAATGATGTCCGGCATTGCGCAGCGGCTTGAAACCGCCGGAGCAGATTGTATTGTCATGGCGACGAACACACCGCACCTGATCGCTGGCACGGTTCGGCAAAAAATAAAGATCCCGCTGCTGCACATTGCGGAAGAAACCGCCAAAGAGATCGTGCAGCAAAAGATCAGTAAGGCGGGGCTGCTGGGTACAAAATTTACAATGGAACATTCTTTTTTCAAAGACAAGCTTTCTGCCGCTGGCATTGAACCCATTATTCCTGAAATTTCAGACCGGGATCTTATTCACGCCTCCATTTTCAACGAACTGACAAAAGGGATTTTTAAAGACGAGACAAAGAAAAAATATCTCTGTATCATTGACAAACTTCATAAAGCCGGAGCGCAGGGAGTAATTTTCGGCTGCACAGAAATTGCATTGCTCATTGATCCG
>JAHEYJ010000148.1:0-423 GCA_023251675.1 Bacteroidota bacterium | reverse complement strand
AAGTTTTTGACACGACAGCGATTCATTCCAAAGCAGCGGTTGATTTTGCGCTTTCAACAAAACCGGAAACAGCATAAAAAAATATGAATAGGTCAAAAAACAATCCTGCCGGAATGATTTTCAGAAATGCCCTCCGGTCATTCACCGTCCTGTTCTTTTCCTCTTTTGCATTTATTCTGTTCATCACGATTTTTCCATTGATCGGTTCTTTCACCACAACGCATTTTCCCATTCAGCAGGTCATTAAAGACAATTTCAAATTACTGGTTCCCTTGTTTATTGCCAGTGTATTGATCAGCCCTTTGTTTGGCATCGCCGCAACGACCATCAGAAAAAAGAGATTTCTCTTTTTATTTTTGATCGGCATCGGTGGTTGTTTGCTGGCAATAATTTCTGTGATGCTGTTCTGGTCGGGTCTCACTG
>JAHEYJ010000147.1 GCA_023251675.1 Bacteroidota bacterium | reverse complement strand
GGGACTTGAACCCGCGGCCTTCAGTTTGGGAAACTGATGCTCTACCAACTGAGCTATTCCCGCTTGGAGATCAGTGTCGGGGTGAGAGGATTTGAACCTCCGATCTCCACGTCCCGAACGTGGCGCGATACCGGGCTTCGCTACACCCCGAATTGATTTTCTACTCCGCTGTTTCCGGCTTCCATGCCAGATCGAAATACACGCTGAACCCGAAGAAAATATTCTGCAGAATCCCTCTTTTATCTGACTCCGTATACTTAATTCCCCATTCATCCATACACACATTCTCCGGGCGGTAAACATGGTCGACAATATTATAACCGACAATAAATCCGGCCCCGGTCCATTCATCCATCATGATATTATAAGAAGCGCCTACATTCAAACTCATTCCGTTTGTACTGGTAATGCCGGGAGCATGGTTCTTTGGTTTTACACGAGTGTATTTCAACCAGGTGAAGCCGGGCATAACAAACGGAGACCAAAGTCCTTTTCCGGTTGAAGTTAAAACGTCATAGCTCAGCTTGATCCCTGCCGTATGATTGGTAAGAAGCGGATGCGCATCCGTATTTACTTTCGGAAATACCTGGTATTGGGTAAGCGAATAAAAACCTCCGGCGGTAAGATGTTTGACGCTGAAGTTCATGGATGCTCCCATATTGAAAACTCCGGAAAAACCTTTCATGAAGGCCTTATTGGAGGTTGACCTCGGCAGCTGAAACTCGGCTCGAATTGTTTTTTTGATCTTCGCCTTCGCCTGGGAATAACTCTCCACGCAAGAGAAAAAGGAGATCAAACTAAGAAACAGTACCGCTTTCCTCATTTTGCCTTTTGAATAAAAATTATTTATTCATCTTTTTGATCACTTCACTGCTCACGCCGGTATTGGAATAGCCGCCATCATTAAAGATATTCTGCATCGTCACCATTCTCGTCAGGTCGGAAAAAAGAGCAATACAAACATCAGCGCAGGATTCAGAACTGGCATTCCCGATAGGAGAAATCATATCCGCATAATCGAAAAACTGCTCAAATCCTTTTATGCCGGCACCGGCTGTCGTTTTGGTAGGCGATTGGGAAACCGTATTTACCCGGACTCTTTTTTTCTTGCCATAGTGATATCCGAAGCTCCGGGCAATTGATTCCAGCATGGCCTTTGCTTCTGCCATATCGTTATAGAAAGGATAGGTTCTTTGGGAAGCTATATAGGTTAAAGCCACCACACTTGCTCCTTCACTGAGCGCATCCAGCTTCATGGCTACGCTGAGCATTTTATGAAGAGACATAGCCGAAATATCAAGGGCCTTGTGATAGAATTCGTAGTTAAGATCGGTGTAAGGATTATCTTTTCTTACGTTGGGGGACATGCCTATTGAATGAAGAAAAAAATCAATCTTTCCGCCAAGAATTTCCTGTGACTTTTCAAAAAGAAGCGTCAGCTCCTCAATGGAAGTGGCGTCCGCCGGTATAATTTCAGCTCCGATCTTATCTGCCAGTTTTTTGATCTCTCCCATGCGCATCGCTACGGGTGCGTTGGTAAGGGTGATCATTGCGCCCTGGGCATGCGCCCGTTCGGCCACTTTCCATGCAATTGAGTTTGTATCCAGTGCGCCGGTTATGATACCGCGTTTTCCTTTTAACAGATCAGTAGACATATCAAGATATTAGTTTAGGGGTCTGCAAATATAAGGATAGATTTTGTTTTGGCCGGATTTTGAAAAAAGAGGTATCAACAAACGGCTACACCTTTAACAATTCCTTTGCATTTCTCATTGAAGCTTCCGTAGGCTTTCCGGCACTGAGCATTTTAGCAACCTCTTTTATGCGGTCTTCTTTTGAAAGGAGCTTGATCTGCGTAAATGTTTTCCCCGCTTTTTCTTCCTTGTAAACTGTGAAATGGGAATTGCCTTTACTGGCGATCTGCGGAAGGTGAGTAATGGTGATCACCTGCATGGCACCGGACATCCCTAAGATCATTTTTCCGACCTCTTCCGCTACTCCCCCGCTCACTCCTGAATCAATCTCGTCAAAAATAATGGTTGGTAAAGACGTATTTTTCGCTATGAGTGATTTGATACTGAGCATGAGCCGTGACAGCTCGCCGCCGGATGCCACTTTGCTGATCTCTTTCATATCGCTTCCTTTGTTTGCCGAAAAAAGAAATTTTATTTTGTCTATCCCCTGCTCTGTCAATGTTTCCAGCAGCGTATGTTCAACAAAAAACCGGGCGTTTGGCATCGCAAGGGAAAAAAGCAGCGCACTTACCTCTTTTTCAAGTTTTGGAAGTGATTTTTTTCTATCAGACGATATTTTCTTTGCTTGTGAGAAAAGCTTCTCCCGCACTTTTTCGGACTCCTGCTGCAATTTGCTGATCTCAAGTTCCAGCGATGAATTCTCCTGCAGCCTGGCTTCTACCTTGTCCCGGACATCAAGTAAATCCTCTACCGAATTCACCTGGTGTTTTTTCTGAAGGCGGTAGATCGCATCCAGCCGCTGCGTCAATGTCTCCGTCCGTTTAGGATCAAATGGCACTTTTTCAGAAAGTGTGTCGATCTCTCCGGCAATATCTTTTAGCTCAATAAAAGAACTGGTTAGCCGGGAAAGCAGGCCGCTGTAAGCAGCCTTCCATTTAGAGATAGCGGATAACTGTATTTTGTTTTCATTTAGTGCGGCAAGAATATTCTGGTCTCCTCCGTTTAAGGCAATGCTGATCTTTTCAAGCACGGACTTGATCTCTTCGGCGTTCTCAAGCACCTTCAGTTCTTCTTCCGCTTTTTCCTGCTCCCCTTCTTTGAGATCCAGCTGTTCAAATTCATCAAACTGGAACTTCCAGTAATCCGCATCCAGCTTTGATTGTTTTTCTTTCTCTTTCAACTCGGATAACTGCTTTTCACATGCTTTATATTTTTTGAAATCTATTCTGTATTTTTCAATGGGTTCCGTTGTTTTAGCAAATGCATCCACTATTAAAAGCTGGTATTCGGCCTCATTCAGTGTCAGCGTTTCGTGCTGGGAATGGATATCGACCAGCGCAAAAGATAATTCCTTCAGTTGAGAAAGATTGACCGGCGTATCATTGATAAAGGCCCGTGATTTCCCGTCAGGTGAAACCTCCCTTCGAATGACCGTTTGATCCGCATAATCCAGTTCGTTTTCAGAAAAGAACCGTTTTAAAGAATAATTGCGGATATCAAAAACACCTTCTACTATACATTTTTTTGTTTTATCCTGAAGGGAAGCGGAATCGGCCCTGTTGCCCGCGATCAACGCAAGCGCTCCTAATAAGATGGACTTTCCTGCTCCCGTTTCGCCGGTGATGATGGAAAGGGACTTCGGAAAATCGATTTCGATCTTCTCGATCAAAGCGTAATTCTGTATGGAAAGATGCGTGAGCATATCTTGTATTATCAAAAATAGAAACAAAATCATGAAGTACAGCAATAAGAAATAAACAGGAACAGATCAGAATGCCCGGTTTCAATAAAGCTTCCCATTTTTATTTATTCGGATGTTAACACGTAATCTGTTAATAATACGGACTAAAAAAGGAGCTCTGATTTTATATAATTCATAACATTGCTAAAACAAATAATTATGATCAAATCAATTATCCGGATATCCTTATCTGTTATGGTAACCTCCGTTCTATTGTCATCCTGTGCATTTTTGCAGAAGAGCGAATTTGCAGATAGAAAATATTACAACTTTCCACGCTCGGCGCATTTTTCTGAAGCAAAACTGGATGAGAAAAGCGCTGAAAAGCAGCCCATCACAATTATATCTGATCATCTACCTGCTGTTAAAAATCAAAACAGTGAGGCTCCCATCGTTACTGCTTCTGCTGGCAAAAATGAATTTATTCCGATAAAAAGAAAATTGCTTTCTGTTCCTTCGATCAAACCATCCATTGAAAGAAAGGAAGTTGCGAATACAACTTCTGACGTTCCGGTTCTATCTGAAAAAAATAATGCGATTCTGAAGTTTTCAAAGAAAAGAGCATTTCACCCCTTCAGCGGTTCTGACGGCATGTTCATCATTGAGATCCTTGCAGCTATTTTTATTCCTCCTATCGGAGTCTTTTTACACGATAACGGCCGAACAGGTACCTGGTTCTGGGTAACATTTATATTGTGTATTCTTTCTCTCTGCGGATGGGCCTTTATCTTTCAGAGTTTTGTCGGTTTATGGTTTGTAGCCGCGATCCTTGCCCTGCTGGTGGTTTTTGATGTGCTGTAGCCGTTAAACCTTTTGGTAGTTGTTCCGTCAAAGAACCAAACCGGTTCAAACTTAGTGTCAGAAGATATTAGCGATAAAGAATTGCTGGAGCGTTTCCGTATTCCGGAATCGAAGGTTTATTCGTATAACCTTCTCGTCAGAAAATACCAGCAGAAAGTATACTGGCATATCCGGAGGATCGTAATCGATCACGATGATGCGAACGATGTCACACAGGAAACGTTTATCAAGATATGGAAGAACCTTTCGGGTTTTAAAGAAGAGGCGCAGTTATTTACCTGGATCTACCGAATAGCCACCAACGAGTCATTAACCTTTTTAAGAAAAAAGAGAACCCGGTTCTTTATTCCCCTTATTCATGTTGAATCCAAACTCGCAAGAACATTAAAAGATGATAATTTTTTCAGTGGGGATGAAATTCAATTAAAACTTCAGAAAGCAATACTTAAACTGCCTGAAAAACAGCGTATTGTCTTTAATATGAAATATTATGATGAGCTTAAATATGAAGCCATGTCTGAAGTGCTGGGGACTTCGGTTGGGGCCTTAAAAGCATCCTATCATCATGCCGTAAAAAAGATCGAGGAATATTTAAAGAGCAATTAAACCTTTTCAATAAATAACCATCAAAGAATCAAATGGACATCAACAAAGACATAAAAAAGGAAAACAGTTTCAAAGTTCCTGAAAATTATTTTGAATACCTCCCGCAGGAAATAACGGAGCGCATTAAATCCGGATCTCAATCCGGTACTGTTTTTACTTTACGTCCTTCCATTGCTTTCTCATCGCTTGCGCTGTTATCCTTGCTTGCATTCTTTCTCATCTACATATCTCAGAAGTCGCCTGTTACCACAGACTATTCGTTTTCAGACAACGACATTCAGCAGATCATTGACAATCCGCAGCTCTATAATATTGATGATAATTCCATTGATGATGAATATCTGTCCTCTTCTTCGGAGGCCTCCATTATAAATGAGAATATCTCTGATGATGAGATCAAAACATTTCTTGAAGACAACAACAACGCTTCTGCTATTATAAATGAACTTTAAATAACACTAACATGAAAAACATCATTTCAATTTTCTTGCTCTCTTTTGCAATAAATGGGTTCTCCCAAGGCCCGCCTCCGCCGCTTCCTCCCGGCCCTCCGCCTCCTCCGGAACCTCCCAAAAAGGAAAAGGTGGAAGCCATGCGTATTGCTTTCATCACACAAAAGCTGGATCTTACTCCGGAGGAAGCACAGAAATTCTGGCCTGTGTATAATGAGTTCCAGAAAAAACGTGAAGAGCTAAACAAAAAGCGCCGGGAAGAATACAAGAACATGAAAGAGAACATTGATTCACTTTCCGACAAACAGGTGGAGGCCATTGTAGACGGCGAAATGGCTTTCCGGCAGAAGAACCTGGACCTGGATAAAGAATACCATTCTAAATTCAAATCAACCCTTCCGATCAAGAAGGTGGCTAAGCTTTACAGGGCCGAAGAACAGTTCACCCACCGGCTTCTTGAGGAAATCTCAGGTAAAGGAAAAGAGGGACACGGAGGCAAGAACAAAGGAATGGCGCCTCACCATGAACCGCCTGATCCCGATGAAGGCAAATAGCGTTAACCAATAAGTACCGGGCATGGAACAACCCGGTACTTTTTTTGTGAATAAACGGATTTAAAATGAATTTTGAGGATACAGGAAAATATATACTTTTGCATCTACAATAAAATTCTATTCTATGGAAATCGTAACAACAGCGCAGGTAGTCGGATTCTTTATCTGGTTATTCTTCATTACAGCAGGAACGTTCACGCTGATGTTTATTATCTGCATGATACCTTTCTGGATCACGATGGCGACGATCAACCGTTTCAGCCCTAAGCTTGCGGAGAAGATCTCGACGTTTATTCTGGAATTCTAATTCCCGAGGTAGTCCATCATCAGCCGGGCTGTTTTTTCAGAAGCGCCCGCTCCGCCCAGATCCTTTTTCAATATATCAAGTTCAGCTACCATCTTATTTCTGTAGTCTTTGTCCTTCAATAACTTATCTGTTTCTTGCCTCAAAGCATCTTCATTGAAATCATTTTGGATCAGCTCCTTTACCACTTCTTTTCCCATGATCAGGTTGACCAGCGAAATGAAATCCACTTTCACCAGCATCTTCGCTATCTGGAACGAGATCATTCCGCCTTTATAGCATACCACTTCGGGAATTCCGAACAAGGCCGTTTCAAGGGTTGCAGTGCCGGAGGTTACAAGCGCAGCCGTTGATTGTTCCAACAGATCATACGTTTTTCCGAAAATGACTTTTACATTATTGTCCCCGATGAGCGATGCATAAAATTCTTTCTGCTGGGTGGATACGCCTGCCGCGACAAACTGAAAATCAGGATACGCTGAACTCATCTTCGCCATCAGCGGCAGCATTTTTTCTATTTCCTGTTTACGGCTGCCGGGAAGGATCGCAACAATCGGCTTATCATTCAATCCGTTTTTCCTTGTAAAATCCGGAAAAGTATCTTTTACTTTCTTTCGTTGCTCCAAAGCATCCAGCAGCGGATGTCCGACAAAATCAACTGCATAATCAAACTTTTTATAGAAGTCCTTTTCAAACGGAAGGATCACAAACATGCGGTCGACATATTTCTTAATGTGCTGAATCCGCGACTGCTTCCAAGCCCAGACCTGCGGCGAGATGTAATAAAAAACCTTTATGCCATTCTTTTTGGCGAACTCAGCAATACGGAGATTGAATCCAGGGTAATCAATGAGTACCAGCACATCGGGCTTGTGCGCCAGAATATCTTTTTTGCAGAACTCGATATTTTTAAGGATCGTGCGAAGGTTGACAATGACCTCCACAAAACCCATAAAAGCCAGTTCTTTATAATGCTTTACAAGTTCTGCACCCCCGAATTTGTCGGGGCAGGCCTGTTGCTTCATCAGATCACCTCCCCAGCAGCGAAACGAAGCCTCAACATCCAGCTTCTTTATCTCCCGGATCAAATTGGAAGCGTGCAGATCTCCTGAAGCTTCTCCTGCTATGAAATAGTATCTCATAAATAATTCCTGCTGAGAAATCAACCGGAGTTAAAAAAAATTATAAAGTATTATTTTATTATCACAATTTTCCCCTGATCAATCATTTTATTGTTTGAAATTATTCTGTACATATAAATCCCCTCCGTCAGATCAGAATTAGAAATTGACAGCATATTTGTTCCGCCTGATTGCAGAGAATAGTTTGCAACTTTTACTCCGATCAGATTGTGAATTTCAAATACACCTTCCTGATGTTCAGGAATAGAATAGTTGACGGTCATTAACCCATTACTCGGATTTGGATAAATTGAAATGACTGGCTGAGTAATTACGACATTTGCAATTGTTTCACTACTGGAATTTACATTGCGAAGAAGATTTTCATCAGAAGGGCATTGGGAGTATTTAGCTGTAATAATTCCAATAATATTATTTTGATTGTTCGCGCCTATGACCGTATATCCGGTAACGTAAACATTATCGTTTCTTGAAATAACTAAATCTCTTCCCACACTAAATCTTCCAATGTCCTCTAACGATTCAGACCAAACCAGCAAACCGGATGAACTATATTTATTAAGAGCAGCAGGTTTGCTGCCTACAAAAGAATAGATGTTATTTCCATCATCAGTTGCAAGATCGAAATTTGAATTTGTATTTATGTATAGGTTCTCCGCACCAGTTGAGTTGCTATAACGGCGGATAGTGTTTTTTGCTCCTGCAACAATATCATTATTCACATCCACCGCAATATTACTCGTGGCTGCTTGCAGATTACTCCATATACTATTCCCCAATGTATCTATTTTAAAAATCCCCGATCCAAAAAGAATAATATTATCTAATCTATCTTTTTTTATTGAA
>JAHEYJ010000146.1 GCA_023251675.1 Bacteroidota bacterium | reverse complement strand
GGAAACATTGCAGAGTTCATTATTTATGTGGGAAAACTCACGTGGCCTGTCGCCTCGCTCGGATGGGTTACGTCGCTCGTGCAGCGCGCGGCAGCATCGCAGACGAGGATCAACGAATTCTTAACGACAACTCCAACTATAAAGGGATCGGCATTATCTTCAGATGTAAACCGGGTTTCAAACTCCCCTTTAGGGGCCGGGGGCGCAATTGAGTTTAAGAATGTTTCGTTTGTTTATCCGGATTCAGGAATTAAGGCTTTGGAAAATGTTTCATTCAAAGTCGAATCCGGAAAGTCAATTGCGATCATTGGAAGAACCGGCAGCGGAAAATCCACTGTCGCAAATTTAATTTGCCGGCTGTATGATGTTTCGGGCGGATCGATCAGTATAGACGGAATGAATATTAAAGATTGGGATCTCTCAGCTTTGCGCAAAAAGATCGGTTATGTTCCGCAGAGTACTTTTTTGTTTTCGGATACGATTGAAAATAATATTGGGTTTGCAGAAGTCGCCCCTGCCCTAAAGGGAGGTAATGCTTTTTCACACCCTTTAGGGATGGGGCAGATAGAACAAGCAGCTAAAGATGCAGGCATCCATTCCGAGATCATGCGGTTCCCCAATCAATTTAAGACAATGATAGGCGAGAGGGGAATTACGTTGTCGGGCGGACAGAAACAGCGCATTGCCATTGCGCGGGCGATCATTGGCTCGCCGGAAGTTTTAATTTTTGATGATTGTCTTTCTGCAGTGGATACCGAAACAGAATCAGAGATACTTGGCAACCTGCGGAAAATAATGAAAGGAAAGATCACGATCCTTATCAGCCACCGAGTATCTACGGTGAAAGAGGCTTCTTACATTGTTGCGCTTGAACATGGTAGCATTAAAGAAGAAGGCACTCACCAGCAGCTCATGGATAAAAAAGGATTTTACTACGACCTGTACCAGATGCAGCTGGCGGAGGAGGGGAAGGACAAAGTGCCCTAACCTGCTGGTGAGGATGCGGTGTTTGCGGAGATTACTATTCTTTTTACCTGTTTTTAATTAATATCTTGAGCGTTCATTACTATTCTTCAATCGCTCTTGTCTCACTCTTTCCAAAAAGTTCTTTTGCCAAAGAGTAATTAGTTGTACCGTTGTTATAAATTCTTTCTTGTCTTTTTTTCTTACCCATCCTATGCTATCAGCCTCGTTGAGGTAAAAAACATATTCCTCATTTTTAAAAACTTCACCTTGATTATTAGGACTCCTATCGTAAAAATCTCCATCTGCAATGTATACCTTAAGATATGATCCAACCAAAGAGTCATTGTAACGTTGCTTCCAGTGAAAAGTCAAACCAATGTTCTGAGCAAAACTTGAAAAGTATTCGCCATCTTTTTTCTCTTTATCAAAATGAAGTCCTACTTGATCATCTGACGTAGCGTCAATGTTGTTTTCTGCGATTTGTAAAAGTTTTTTTATTTCGTTAAGCCCATCATTAAGAGCCTGCCTTGAAAGAACATAGTCGTCAAGTTTTTTTTGTCTAATAATTTCTCTTTTGTGTCTTGCGGCTTGGTCTGCGATAGTTTCTTCGCGAATTTGTCCTCCGTACTCGCTCACCCTTTTTTCTATAATTGCAGCCGCAGGTTTAATCCCATATCTGTCAAAGTCATACCATATTTGAAACTTTGATACCCATTTTGGCTTGTTCTTGTCAAGAGAAATAAAAACAGTAAAATCAAGACTTTCTTCGGAACTTCTTTGTTTGATAGCGTTTTCTTCAATTCTTGTAAATGGCGTTGTTCCCCAATTCTCACGATATAAAATAACTACTATCCGAGCTTCATCCAAAAATATTTTTGTATACGTTTCAATGCCGTCCTTACCCACAGCTTCCTTTTGTTGCTCGGAATAAATAAATGACGAAAGCCGGTCTTGAATTAAATCATTAATTTCGTAAGCAAGAGTTTCGTCTTCTTGTAAAAAGGAAAACGCAATTTCAAATTTGTATGTTCTGTCTGCTGTAACTAATCCCATATGTAATTTATTTACGAGTAGTGTCTCCGGCCTCACCTTCGCGTAGCGCTCCGGCGGAATAAGGAAGAGACACGGATTATTCTATCATCTTCTCAATGTCATTGGCTGTCTTTTTGAATCTGATAAATCTGAGTACTGAAATGGTATCACCATTACATGTCCTTTTACAAATCTTTCCATGCGTTGTCTTCTTCAGGTGTGAGCCAGTCTTTGACAAGTGTTTTTTCGCTGGCGTAGTGAATAGGAGATTCGGATACGGTACTTTCGTTTTCTTTACTTACAACTTTTACAAAATCCAGCTTCTTCAGCATTTCCATAAAAAATGAGAAGCGGTTGTCTTTTATATCAAGCGTAATTTTCATAGGTCAAATGTACAAAATACTTTTTGTTTCAATTAATCATCTTCTCAAATGCGGCGCATGACAAAAATCCGTTTTAGGGTTTGACCCCGAAGGGGTCATATATATAGAACGGAAATTGCCCTAGAATCATACGACCCCTTCGGGGTCGAACAACAACAAAAATAAAAGATGGGATTTTTGTCGTACGCCTTCTCAAATTCATTCTCATTTTATCATCTTCTCAAATTCATTCTCATCAATGATCTTCACGCCGAGTTTTTCCGCTTTTTTTAATTTTTCAGGCCCCATATTTTCTCCGGCAATGAGATAACTTGTTTTTCCGGATACCGAGCCAACCACTTTTCCTCCGTTCTGTTCGATCATGTCTTTCAGATCGTCACGGGAAAATTTTGTGAACACGCCTGAGATCACGAAAGTGAGGCCGGTTAGTTTGGTTGATTGAGGTGATTGAGTTGAATGGATTGACTCAAACTGCAGTCTGTGGTTCTTTAGTCGTTCGATCAGTTCCTTATTTTTTTTCTCGTGGAAGAATGACTTTATACTTCCTGCCACTTCTACACCTATGTCATTGGTGGCGGTGAGTTGTTCTTCAGATGCATTTATGATCGCATCAATCGTTTGCAGTCCTCGTGCCAATTTCTTCGCCAGTGTTTCTCCCACGTGCCGGATGCCGAGCGCGTACAACACCCGTTCAAACGGGACATTTTTGGATTCTTCAATTCCTGCCAGTAAATTGCTGACCGACTTTTCTCCCAGCCGGTCGATCTTCATTAATTCGGCTTTGTGTTTTTTCAGTTCGTAGATGTCTGCAATATTTTTTATGAATCCTTTTTCATAGAGCAGGTTAATGGTCTCTTCACCCAGCGAATCAATGTTCATCGCTTTGCGCGAAGTGAAATGGCTCATGTTCCCTTTTATCTGCGGCGGGCATCCCCATTCGTTCGGACAGTAATGTTTGGCTTCTTCTTCGCCGCGCACCAATTCAGTTCCGCATTCCGGGCATTTTGAAATGTATTTTGTCTTGTGAGATTGTGCCGGGCGTTTTTTCAAATCTACTCCCGTGATCTTCGGAATGATCTCCCCGCCTTTTTCTACGAACACCGTATCGCCGACACGCACATCCAGCTTCTCGATGATGTCGGCATTATGCAACGACGCGCGCTTCACCGTGGTCCCACCCAAATGAACAGGTTTGAGATTTGCAACAGGCGTGATGGCGCCGGTTCTTCCGACCTGGTAAGTAATTTCTTCCAGGATGGTTGCAGCCGTTTCCGCCTTGAACTTATACGACATCGCCCATCGGGGAGATTTTGCCGTGAATCCTAAAACTTTCTGCTGGTCGTATGAATTTACTTTTATCACCACGCCGTCAATATCGAATGGTAATTTTTTGCGGTGAACGTCCCAGTAATCGATGAACTCAAAAATTTCAGCCAGCGATCTGCATTTTGCAACAAACTCAGAAACTTTGAATCCCCAGTTCTTTGCTTCCTTCAGACTTTCATAGTGCGATTTGAAGTGGATTTCTTTCGCATACATCACGTACATGATGCAGTCCAGTTTCCGTTTTGCCACTTCGGCAGAATCCTGCATCTTGAGCGTTCCGGCCGATGAGTTGCGCGGATTGGCGAAAGGAGGATCGCCGGATTCTTCACGTTCTTTGTTTATCTGTTCAAAAATTTTATGCGGCATGAAGATCTCGCCGCGTATCTCGAACTTGTCAGGAAAGTTCTTTTCTTTCAATGTAAGCGGAATGCTGCGGATGGTTTTCACATTGGCGGTTACATCGTCGCCTTGTTCGCCATCTCCGCGGGTCACCGCTTGTTTCAATTTGCCGTGTTCGTATTTCAATCCGATCGCCACGCCGTCGTATTTCAGTTCGCAGACATATTCAATTTCACCGGCCACGCCTTTCCGGACGCGCGTATCGAAATCTTCGAGGTCTTCACGGGAATAACTGTTATCAAGGGAAAGAAAAGGGTAGTCGTGTTTTACTGCTTTGAACTCTTTGGTGATGGCGCCGCCGACGCGTTGAGTAGGGGAATCCGCGCTGACAAGCTCCGGATACTTTTTTTCCAGGTCGACCAGTTCCTTCATCATCATGTCGAACTCGTAATCGCTGATAGAAGGGCGCGCCTGAACGTAATATTTATAGTTATGCTCCTCCAGTTCTTTGGAGAGCTTTTCGATTCTTTTTTTTGCTTCTTCTTTGGTTATCATTGGTTACCAATTGCGAATCGGTTACTAATATACGAATTGGTTTTTTTATTTGCCGACTGCCTATCCGCCAAAGGACAGATCCGCCTTGGTGGACTGCCTCTTGCCAACTGCAATTCTATCCTTCCCGCTCATGTCTTTTTTTATTTCAACATGCCCGAATTCTTTTTCCTGTAACAGCTTTTTGACTTCGCTTCCCATCTTTTCATTGATCTCGAAATAAAGTTTTCCTTCCGCACTAAGATGTTCTAAAGCAAAATCGGCGATTACCTTATAAAACACCAGCGGATCTTCATCTTTCACAAACAAAGCGGAATGCGGTTCGTAATCTACCACATTCCGGCTCATCTTCTCTTTTTCCGAATGCAGGACATACGGAGGATTCGATACAATGATGTCAAACGCTTTCCCTTTTTCTAATGGCAGCAGAATGGATTTAAGATGCGTATGAAGAATATCGCCCTGAAGAAAATTAATTAACGTATGGTTGAGTATGGAATTTGTTTTTGCCACGATCAGGGCTTCATCAGAAATATCCAATGCGGAAACGGTTGCACCGGGCAGGTTCTTTTTCAGGGCGATGGCAATGCATCCGCTTCCCGTACAGATGTCAAGCAGGTTCAATTTATCTTTTTCTTTTCCGCCGCCGCTGATCTCCTGGAGGATAAATTCTACCAGTTCTTCTGTCTCGGGCCGGGGTATCAGGACCTGTTCGTTCACACGAATCTTGTACCCGTAAAATTCAGTATGCCCGAGGATGTACTGGATCGGCTTATGGTTTTTTAATTCGGAAAGAATAATTTTAAATCTTTCTGTTTCTTTTTTTTCAAGCAATTGGTTGGATTTTAACTGGAGATGCCTTCTTGAAAATCCAAGATATTCATGCATGGAGAAAAAAATAAAATTTTCGATCTCTTCGGATGAATAAAGCGGATTCAGCTCATCGCGGAATTGTTGTATGACTTCCTTAATTTTCACATTACAAAGTAAGTATATTTGTTCAGATGAATCCGCATGAAAAATACATGAAGCAATGCCTGGAACTTGCCTGGAAGGGTTTTGGAAAGGTGGCTCCTAATCCGATGGTGGGGTGTGTCATCGTTTATAAAAACAAGGTAATAGGCGAAGGGTATCATCATCTTTATGGCGGGGCTCATGCGGAAGTAAACGCCATCAATTCTGTTAAGGATAAATCCTTGCTAAAGGAATCGATTTTATATGTGAACCTTGAGCCCTGTTCTCATTTCGGGAAAACGCCTCCCTGTGCTGACCTTATAATAAGGTACAAGATCAAATATGTAATAATCGGATGCATGGATCCCAATCCGCTGGTATGCGGTAAAGGAATTCACAAACTGGTTGCGGCAGGGTGTGATGTGAAAGTAGGGGTGATGGAAGAAGAATGCAGGAGGGTCAACAGAAGATTTTTTTCTTTTTATGAAAAGAAACGGCCCTGTGTTATTTTAAAATGGGCGCAAACGGCGGATGGATATATGGGTAAGGCAGTCCGAAAGGACTCCTTCGGAGAAGGCATCCCGATAGCTATCGGGAGGCAAAAGGCAGATGGAAAGGGAAGAATTCAGATCACCGGAGCAAAAGCGCAGAAGCTGGTGCATAAATGGAGAAGCGAGGAGCAGGCGATCATGGTGGGTACGAACACCGCGCTGGTTGATAATCCACATCTGACGGTACGGCACTTGAAAGGGAAAAATCCTGTTCGGGTAGTGATCGACAGGGATTTGAAAATCCCCAAAAGTTTTAATCTGTTCAACCGAAAGGTGCCTACCCTTGTTTTTACTTCAAAGGAAAAGAGATCGGATAAGAATATTGAATACGTGACGATTGATTTTCAAAAGGACATTTTGGATCAGATACTTACCGAACTGCACAAAAGAGATATCCATTCCCTGATCGTGGAAGGCGGGGCAAAGCTTCTGAATTCATTTATCGATAATAATCTTTGGGAAGAAGCACGGGTTTTTACAGGGACTAAGCAGTTCGCTGAACTGCAAACGAATGAGAAGGGAGTAAAGGCGCCTTCGATCGAAGGAGAAATAGTTCATGAAAGCAAAGAAGGAAAGGATACGCTCAAGGTATTCAGAAATAGTTCTTCATCTTCTCAATGAATTCAGCCGGTGCGGGAACGGGCTTGTTCAGTTTTTTATTAAAGAAAGCAAGTGTTACTTCTCCCATAGTCAAAAGGTCCTTTTTTTCATTATAGATCTCAAAGAAAAAAACAATGCGGGCTTTGGGCATTTCCTTAATGGTCGTTTTAACCGTCAGCAGGTCATCGTAATAAGCGGGCTTTAAATATTTAACCGAGTACGTGGATACAGGAAGAAGAATGCCGCTGTCTTCCATGTCCTTGTAGTTCATTCCGATTTCCCGTAGTGCTTCTACGCGACCAATTTCAAAGTACACAGCATAATTACCGTAATAGGCGTAACCCATCCTGTCCGTCTCTCCGTAACGTACCCGTACTTTTACTTCTGAAGTGAACATATTTTTCGTGTATATTTATTCCAAAGTTATTGTTTTCGCCATTACCGCCATGAAAAATAGAACGCAAAGGCTATTACTATGCTTGATCCTTTCTGCCTTCTGCTTCACTTTTAATTTTTCGTGTTCCTCTTCCAGTAAGATAATAGCCGGGAATGGCACTCTTACTTCTGTTGACAGTATATATAAGGAAGACAGCCTGATAAAGGCAATGATCGTTCCTTACAAGCAAACGGCAGATGCTGAGATGAATGCTGTTATCGGGATCTCCGACCAGGTTTTAAGAAATGCACAGCCGGAAGGGTTGCTTGGCGACTTTGCTGCAGATATACTGCTTCTTAAAGCAAAAGAATATTGTTCAGGCCCATCAAGCATGAATCAGGATATCAAAAGCGCAGACCTTTGTGTATTAAGCAGCAACACGTTCCGAACTTCACTTCCTAAAGGAAACATTACGCTGGGGAATGTTTTTCAGTTAATGCCTTATGATAATGTAATCGTGACAGTAAAAATGAAAGGCCCCGATGTAAAAGAGATTTTAGACTACATAGCTGCCAAGGGCGGCGTACCGGTTGCCGGGATGAAAATGAAAATAAAGAACAATATGCCCGATTCGGTTTTGATAGGAGATAAGCCGTTCGACCCTTTACGGGATTATATAGTCGTGACTACGGATTATCTGGCTAACGGCGGGGATAATATGACTTTCTACAAGAATGCATTGAAACGAACTTCCACGGAAATTAAATTGCGCGATGCAATAACGGTATATATAAAGGAAGAATTTAAAAAAGGCAATACGATACATGTTAAAAAAGATGGACGAGTCCAGGCTGCAGAATAGGAGGGGGTTTATAAAAAGAGCGATGATGGGAGGCGGTGCCATCGCGGCCTTTTCATGCCTTCCTGACCCGGTGTGGGCGGCGATAAAAGAGGATTAT
This sequence comes from Bacteroidota bacterium, assembly GCA_023251675.1. GTDB lineage: Bacteria > Bacteroidota > Bacteroidia > Palsa-948 > Palsa-948 > Palsa-948. Next base: position 130 of record JAHEYJ010000146.1, on the reverse strand, counting down.
ATTAAACTCACTATTCTTCATACGAATGATCAGCATAGCCGTATAGATCCTTTTCCTCCCGGTGATCCGCAGTATCCCAACAGGGGCGGATTTGCCCGAAGGGCCTCATTGATAAAGAAGATCCGCTCTG
>JAHEYJ010000242.1 GCA_023251675.1 Bacteroidota bacterium | reverse complement strand
TTCTTGCCACCACCATTTGTCCCGCGTGCGGACGAACCTTTTGTATGAGTTCACTGAACGGCTCAATACGTCCGTCAAATGCATCCAAAGAGATTGCACCAACCACATCCGCGAAGCCAGCAAGGTGTTTTGCCTGGAACAGGATCCAGATCCCATACGCGCTCATGAACTGCGTTCCGTTCAACAACGCCAATGCTTCTTTTGACCGGAACCGGAGCGGCGCCAGTTTGAGTTTTTTCAGAACGAGTTTTGCACTTTGTTTTCTTCCCTCATAATACACTTCCCCCATGCCGATCAGCGGAAGCGAGAGATGTGCCAACGGTGCAAGATCACCGGAAGCTCCAAGAGAACCTTGAGTATAGATGACCGGTATAACTCCTTGGTTATAAAATACTAATAGTCGCTCAAGAAGTTCAATGGAAATACCTGAATATCCTAATGAAAGTCCCTGAATTTTCAGCAGCAGCATAAGTTTTACGATCTCCCTTGGCACCTCCTCACCCATTCCGCAGGCATGTGACATGACCAGGTTTTCCTGGAGTTGCCCGAGGTCTTTTTCTGAAATAGATCTATTATAAAGAGCGCCAAACCCGGTGTTGATCCCGTAAATGGAATCCTTACTGGATCGTATCTTTTTATCAAGATAGTTGCGGCACTTGATGATCTTTTTTCTTGACTCGTCGGATAAAACAAATTTTTGTTTTTCAGCGATTATCTTATGGATCGCCTGCAGATCTATTTTGGAAGTTATCTTGTACATTTTTTTACCGCTTAGGCACTAAGGCCACTTAGGATCACTAAGAGCCTAGTAAATCTATTTTAACAAATTTATTATTTCATTAAGCTTCACCTTACTTTGCTGACCGGAATTCATATCTTTTAACGTCAGGTCTCCTGTATTCACTTCATCAGCGCCAATGACGATCACGAACGGGATCTGTTTCTTATTGGCATAGTCAAACTGCTTCGAGATCTTCTTTGTAACATCCGGGTAGATCTCGGTATTGATCCCGGCTGAACGCAGCTGGGCGGCAACGCCAATACAGTATTTTCTTTCCGTTGCTCCGAAATGAGCAAGCATAACCTTCGTTGTGGAAGCAGGGAGTCCTAGTGATTCAAACAGGTTCAGTTCGTTCATCACGTCAAAGATCCGGTCGATGCCGAATGAAATGCCGACTCCTGAAACATTAGGAAGTCCGAAGTTGCCGGTAAGATCATCGTAACGGCCGCCACCGCAGATGCTTCCCATCTCCACACCATTCGCCTTCACTTCAAAGATGGCACCCGTATAATAGTTCAGTCCGCGCGCCAATGAAATATCCAGATCACAGGCTGCCGTTTGCAATGCACAGGAACGCAGAAGTGTAAACACCGTTCCCATTTCTTCAATTCCTTTCATTCCTGCTTCTGATTTCACCTCTTCGCTCCAAACCCGGATCAGGTTCAGCTTATTTTTTTCTACCGCTTGTTTCAATTCCTTCTGTTCCGCTTCAAAAAATAAAGTGCCGAAGATCTCCGTTTCGGGATGATGTAGAATATTTTTTGCGGATAATTCTTCCTTTATGAACTTCACACCCATCTTATCTGCTTTATCCAGAATGGTAACGAACTCCGTAAAATTGGTGATCTTGAAATAATCTGCAATTCCCTGCAGCAACTTCCGGTTATTGATCTTAATAGTTACATTGATCTTCAGCTTCGTCATCACCTCATCGATCATCTGCACGATCTCCACTTCATTGAGCAGCGAATCGCTTCCGATCACATCGGCATCGCATTGAAAAAATTCGCGGTAGCGGCCTTTCTGAGGTTTATCTGCACGCCATACCGGTTGTATCTGGTAGCGCTTGAAAGGAAAACTAATTTCATTCTGATGCTGAACAACGTAACGGGCGAAAGGAACGGTTAGGTCGTAGCGGAGGGCTTTCTCAGAAATATCATTTAACAATTCTTTAGGAGTAGCAACGAATCCTAATGGGTAATAATCACCTACAACTAAATCTAATTTTGAAAAGTTGTTTTCGCCTATATCTTTCAAAACATGTTTTCTGACTTTTGCAGCTTCGAGGTAATTTCCAGAATTAAGAATTTTAAAAATCAATTTATCCCCTTCCTCTCCGTATTTCCCAGTAAGCGTTTCCAATTGCTCCATCGCCGGCGTTTCAATGGGTTGAAATCCATACTTCTCAAAAACCTCGCGGATGGTTTTGAAAATAAAATTACGCTTCACCATTTCAGCGGGTGAAAAATCGCGGGTGCCTTTTGGGACGGAAACCTTCATCTACGAATTACGAATTTAACACGAATGTACGAATATGAAACAGCCATTAATAAAACATGCGCAACAATAATGATTTACAAGTCACATCGAGTAGTCCCGCTCCGGGGACGTATCGAGATGTGTATTCTAATCCGTTCTCGATACGTCCATCCCAAAACGGCTGGACTACTCGAACTGACGAATTGCTAAAATTAACTTACAACCTTTTTGCAAGAGCGAATGTACTTAAATGTTGTTATTCGCAGGTTCGTAAAGATCCGTTATTCGTAGATTTCACTTCACAAGTATTCCGTTCAGACGCATCAGTTCGGTCTCGGCGGCTTTTGCATCATAGCAGGAATTGGCCAGGCGCACCAGCGCATCATCGTAACTTTTTTGAATATCCTTTAACTCAAGCGAAGATGTTTTTCCTATACGGAAACTTTCCAGCGCCACCTCCACATTTTCTTTGGCGATCTTGCTGTTCTCCTCTTCCATCTTCAGCAATTCCTTT
>JAHEYJ010000026.1 GCA_023251675.1 Bacteroidota bacterium | reverse complement strand
TTTTATTTTTTTTACTTCTTCCTTTGCTTTTTCTGAAAGCGGTCCATCCTCCAAGGTCCAGATCGCATCCTTTTCAAAGCACCAGTATTCCAGGCAAAGGATGGTCGTTTTTTTATCTCCGTAAAGTGAAGGGCACCAGTTCCGGAAGTTGGTAATACGTCCGTGCAGCACTTCAGGCGAGTGAACATAGATCCAGTTGTCCGGAAACAATCCAGCCGCGTCCACTTCCAGATAAACAAGGAGGGTGTTCCGGTAATAGAGCTGATCACAGGCCGCGGCTACTTCGCTTGAAACCGCGTCGAGTCCTTTTACCATTTGCGTGAGCGGCATAGTGGAGACAACCGTGTCCGCCAAATGCTTTTCTCCTCCAATGAGTTCTATGCCAATTACTTTTCCATCCGTATCCTTCAAAATCTTCTTTACCGGTGTTTTTAAATGCACTTTCCCTCCTTTTCTTTCAATGAAATTTTTTTGCTTTTCATAAATACTGCCCGTGCCATATTTCGGGTAAGCAAACTGGTCAACCAGTGTTTTGTGTTTTTGCTCTTTGTCACCGAAAAAGGCGTTTTTCACCGCTTCCCAGAGCGAAAGTTTTTTTATCCGCTGCGCGGCCCAGTCGGCGTCAATTTTTGAACAGGGAATGCCCCATAATTTTTCCGAGTAGTTTTTAAAAAAAATACCGAAGAGTTTTTTTCCAAACCGGTTGGTCACCCATTCTTCAAATGTCTGCGGATTGTTTATCGGGTTGACGCGCTGGTAAAAATAACTGCCCAGCACCTGTGCAACGGTTAAAGGGCCCAGGTTGGCAAAGGCATTCAGCGGTTTGAGCGGATAAAAGAAAAACTTATTGTTGTAATAGATGCGGGTGAGCCGGTTGACCATGGAGTAATCATTGCCCACCACCTCCCTGAAAAAATCATTGACAATTTTATCCTGTGAAAAAAACCGGTGAGGGCCGCAGTCAACCCGCTGTCCCCACAGATCAAAGCTGCGCGCCAGGCCGCCTACCTGCGGGCTCGCTTCAAATACTTCCACTTCATTCCCCGCTTCTGCTAATTTAAAAGCACAACTTAATCCCGCCGGGCCGGCTCCAATGACTATGGTTTTTTTTTTGCTCATTACAAATTATATCTCAGGATACACCACAACGCCCTGAACCCGTCCTGCCAGTTTATTTTTTTTCCTTCGGCATAGGTTCTTCCGTAGTAAGATATTCCAACTTCATAGATGCGGATATCCGGCTGATGAGCGATCTTGGCCGTTACTTCCGGCTCGAAACCAAAACGTTTTTCCTGCAGTTTGATCTTTTTGATGATCTCCGCCCGGAAGAGTTTATAGCAGGTCTCCATGTCCGTTAAGTTCAGGTTCGTGAACATATTGGAAAGGCGGGTCAGGAACTTATTCCCCACCGAGTGCCAATAGAACAAAATACGATGCGGCTTTCCTCCCATAAACCGGGAGCCGTAGACTACATCCGCAAATCCGTCGAGCAGGGGCTTTAGAAGAAGGTTGTATTCTTCGGGATTATATTCGAGATCGGCATCCTGTATAATAATGAAATCACCTGTTGCCAGTTCTATTCCTTTATGTATTGCCGCGCCTTTCCCCTGATTTTTTTCCTGTGAACAAAAAATGAATTTTTGCTCCGGGTGAGATGAAATGTATTTTCCGATTGCCTCTTTCGATTTATCCCTTGAGCAATCATCTACAATCACTATTTCTTTCCTAATATCCGCAATCAATCTTACCGCAAGCACTTTATCAAGAATAAGATGAATGGTCTTTTCTTCGTTGTAAGCGGGAATTATTATAGAAAGTGTTTGCATTAAATGTACCTGTTGCCGAAAATACTGAAAATAGATTTCATCTTTTAAAATTTGTATTTTAATATTTTTAATTCCATATCATCCGCAAAAACCTCTCCTTTGCCGGTATTCCACAAATAGGCTTTTATCTCCTGTCCCCCCTTCACTGCATGCGGCATTTGAGAAGTGATACAAACGGGAACCCATTGCCCCGGGCGATTGCAGTAATCTTTTATATTCATGCCGGACCAATATACTGCCTGGCCGGCCGAATCCATCTGCAGCACCATCATGGCTTCAAAATGTGTATCCGGAACATATACCATTGCAGAAAAGACCACAAGTACCCTTGAATCCGAAAGCGAATCATTGCAAATGTATGAAAACCCATCGCTGAAAATAGTTGCTGTATCCGTACGGGTACTGTGGCTGCTTTTGTAGCCGGCAGCATCCGTAATGTTTGCCTGTTTCCGCTCTGTTGAAGAAGAAGGTTCAAAATCAATTTTCTTATTAAAAACTTTTTGGATCATGGAAGGTAAATGATTTTTATACAGTACAGCCCCGGAAGGAAAACGAGCCACTTCATCCGCATTATTAAGGAGCGGATCCCTCCGGTTTTTAGAAACCAGGAAATAATCCTGTGTTGGCAGTAATCCTTCGGGGGTTACAATGTTTAGCCATTCTAAATGATTGGCGGCCCGGTAATAATTTAAACAAGGTTCATAAATAAATTCAATTCCCATGTAAATATTCTTTCGTTCAAAAGGGATCTCCCTTTTCTTTTTCTCAAGAAAACCGATCACCGATTTAACATCTGCATTTTCGCGCCATTGCTGAACAAAATAAAAATTAATATTCATAAAAAAATGCACGGCAAAGAGAAAGAAGAAAATGGGCGCGAACCAAAAAAACCGGTAATGTAACTGCGTTATCCTTTGTAACAGAAAAAGCAATAAAAGAATGACAAGCGGTATGAAAAACAGCGCGGTCCGTTCTGTTAAAAAGAAAGTTCCCAGAAAAAAATGCTGAAGCTGGCTCAATAAGGCACACGCAAGCAGCAGGAAAAGAACAGCTCCGGAAAAGAAATGAATCTTTCTCCTGTAAAAAAGATCATAAAACAGCCATGCAAAAGAAAACACGGTGACCACCACCACTGAAATGCCCAGCACGGGGGCGAGGTAATTATTTTCAGGTTCGTAAAGAAACGCCTTGATCGTACTCCTAACTGTATCGCTCCAAAAACCTTCTGTTCCCCCATAATAAAGCGCATTCGCCTTGCGCAATGTAAAGGATAAGGGAATTGCCCAGCACAGTAATACCAACGGGACAGGAAGAAAAATTATTCCGCGTACAAGGGCTTTCCTTAAGGTGATTTTCTTTTTCAACAGGCAAAACAATAAGAAAAGATAAATTACCACAGTCAGGACAATAAAAAAATTAACGAGTGGCAGATTGGCCAGCGCGCCCAGCGCGGTGCAGGCCAGTGCAAGTACAGCGTGTTTTGTATTACCTCCTTCTTCAACAAACCGGTAAAGAAAAAACAATCCTGCCATCATAAATCCCATCGAAAGTCCATACCCTCTTGCAAGAGAAAAAAAATCCAGCAGGAAAGGATCCAGATTCAGCAGGACAAACGCCGTTATAACAAATATTGGTTTTGAAAAACGCAGGGAGATTTTAGCCGAAAAGGCCGCATATAAAATATAAGCCAATACATTTGGCGCTCTCAGGCTGAACTCATGGTTGCCAAAAAATGCCGACATGAATTTCATGCACCAGGTGTTCAGCAGGTGGTTGTTTGCCGACATTTCACCATAGTGAAGGGGACTGTAAAAATCGCGCCTTACAAATTCTAAAAACGTATAGCTTTCGTCCCAGGTAAAAGAAAGGATATAGGCGCGAACGGCAACATAAATAAAAACCAGGGTTCCGATGGCGGCAATCAACCAGACCGTTTTCCTGCTTTCCATCGGACGTGCTCGTTGAAGTAATTAGTCTGCTTTCATTTCAGGAACCTCTCCTTCCACGATCAATTTCCCCGCGGTAGATTTTTTAATGTAGTCAACAGAAATTCCCGGAGCGCGTTCCAGTAATTTGAATCCGCCTTCGGGAAGCACATCGTATACACCCAGCTCGCTGACAATTTTTTTGATACAGCGGATGCCGGTAATAGGAAGTGTGCATTTGGGAAGAAGTTTTGATTCTCCGGCTTTGTTCACCTGCTGCATGGCGACAATTATATTTTTTGCAGAGGCAACGAGGTCCATCGCTCCGCCCATTCCTTTTACCATCTTGCCGGGTATTTTCCAGTTGGCAATGTCGCCGTTCTCGCTTACTTCCATCGCTCCTAAGATGGTAAGATCCACTTTTTGGGCGCGGATCATACCAAAGCTCAGGGCAGAATCAAAAATGGAAGCGCCGGGCAAAAGCGTTACGGTTTGCTTTCCTGCATTGATAAGGTCGGCATCTTCTTCTCCTTCAAACGGAAAAGGCCCCATGCCTAAGATTCCGTTCTCCGACTGAAATACAACATTGATTCCTTTCGGAACATAATTGGCGCACAACGTAGGGATCCCTATTCCGAGATTTACGTAATAGCCGTCTTTGATCTCTTTCGCGATGCGTTTAGCGATTCCGTTTTTGTCAAGCATATTTTATTGTTTTGTCATTGCGAGAGAGAGAAACGACCGAAGCAATCTGTTTTTTGTAATGAGATTGCTTCGCTTCGCTCGCAATGACGGTGTTATTATTTCTTTCTAACCGTCCTTTGCTCAATTCTCTTTTCATATTTTTCTCCCTGAAAGATCCGGTTCACATAAATCCCGGGAAGATGGATCTGGTCAGCCACCAGCTCTCCGGGCTGCACCAGTTCTTCCACTTCGGCAATCGTAATTTTTCCTGCCATCGCCACCAGGGGGCTGAAATTCCGGCCGGTCATTCTGAAAATTAAATTTCCTTCTGTATCTCCTTTCCATGCTTTCACGATTGCAAATTCCGGTTCAAAGGCATATTCCATCAGGTATTCTTTTTCCACTCCATTGAATTTGAATTTGCGGACTTCTTTTCCGATGGCGATTTCGGTTCCCACTCCCGCCGGTGTAAAGATGGCGGGCATCCCGTATCCTCCGGCCATCAGGCGTGTGGCCAGCGTTCCCTGCGGGATCAGATCCACTTCCAGTTCTCCGCTGAGCATCTGCCTTTCGAACTCCGCGTTTTCGCCCACGTAGGATGAGATCATTTTTTTGATCTGCTTTCCCTGTAAAAGCAAACCCAGCCCGAAATCATCCACGCCTGCATTGTTTGAAATACAGGTAAGGTTTCTTACATTTTTTTTCACGAGGGCGGTAATACAGTTCTCCGGAATTCCGCATAGGCCGAATCCTCCGAGCGCGATGGTCGCTCCGTCTTTGATATCGCGTACTGCTTCTTCTGCATTTTTAACTGTTTTGTTCATAGAAAATATTTTTTTTTAAAACGAATCGTCATCCGGGTCTTCTCCGCCGCCGCTTCCCTGTTCAATTCCCTTGTTGTATTTATCGCAATCCATCTCTATGGAGATCTTCTTTGCCGGTTTTTCAAAATCTCCCTGGTAAAAATTGAGTTTTTTATCGGCATATATTTTTTGCATGTAGTAAGCGAATATCGGTAACGCCATACTTGCTCCCTGCCCTTCATCAAGCCCGGAAAAGTGAATGCTGCGGTCTTCTCCGCCCACCCAGGCTCCCGAAACCAGGTCGGGTGTTATGCCCATGAACCATCCGTCGGAATGATTCTGCGTGGTTCCTGTTTTTCCGGCCATCGGCTGCATTAGTTTATAGCGGTAGCGAAGGCGTACTCCGGTTCCGTATTGTACCACTCCTTTCATCAGCTGGATCATGATATATGCTTTTTCCTCATCCATCACTTCCTGTGATTGCGGCGGGAAATCGGCGAGCACACGCCCTTGCTTATCTTCGATCCGGGTAACAAATGTCGGTTCAATGCGGGTTCCTTTGTTGGCAAATGTAGACATGGCGCCAACCATTTCATAAAGAGAGATCTCCGCAGTGCCGAGGCAAAGCGAAGGTACTGCATCCATCGGCGCGGTGATACCAAGGCGGCGCGCCAGCTGCACTACCGGCTCGGGCCCAAACTGCTTCATTATATAAGCAGTGATGGCGTTTATGGAAAGCGCCAGAGCAAACTGCAGTGTCAGCATCTTGCCGTTGTATTTTTCTTCGGATGAGTTGGCGGGGGTCCAGGGCGGCTGGTCGGGAATTTCAAAAGTCACAGGTACATTCGGTATCTTCTGGCAGGGGCTCCATCCTTCCATAATTGCAAGTGCATAGACGATCGGCTTGAAGGTAGATCCCACCTGCCTTCTTGATGTTTTTACCTGGTCGTATTTGAAATGTTTGTAGTTGATGCCGCCCACCCACGCTTTGATGTACCCGGTGTGCGGATCCATGCTCATAAAGCTGCTGCGTAAAAAAGTTTTGTAATACCGGATGGAATCCATCGGTGTCATGGTCGTATCGAATTCTCCCTTCCACGAAAACACACGCATGGGCGTTGGCGTGTCAAAGCTTTTTTCGATTTCCTCCTTGCTTAGGCCCTGCGCTTTCAGATTCCGGTAACGGTCCGTGCGATGAACGGAAGAGGTCATGATGGAATTAATTTCTTCTTTCGTCACCCGCCAGTCAAAGGGCGCGTTTTTTTTCTGCTTGCATTCTTTTGAAAACCGTTCCTGCACTTCTTTCATGTGCTGCTCAACGGCCTGCTCGGCATAACGCTGCATGCGCGAATCGATCGTAGTATAAATTTTTAATCCATCGCGGTAAACATCGTACTGCGTGCCGTCGGGCTTAGGATTCTCTTGGCACCATTTTACCATGAAGTTGTCGCGCAAATATTCCCGCAGGTACGGGGCAAGTCCGAGGTTATGATCTTCCTGCTGAAAATTAATTCCCAGCGGAAGTATTTTCAATGAATCAAATTTATTTTCGGGCAGGTATCCGTATTTTACCATCTGGCCAAGCACCACATTCCGGCGCTGCTGTGTGGTGTCGGGCCTTCGGAGCGGATTGAACAGCGCGGGATTTTTGCACATGCCCACCAGCATAGCGGCTTGTTCTATCTTCAGCGAATCGGGTGTCGTGTTGAAATAAATTTTTGCAGCGGATTTTATTCCCACGGCCAGATTGATAAAATCAAACTTGTTGATGTACATCGTCAGGATCTCTTCCTTGGTGTATTGTCTTTCCAGCCGCGCGGCGATGATCCACTCTTTTATTTTTCGCACGGCCAGCTGTATCTTGGATTGATTTTTTTCCCGCGGGAAAAGCATTTTTGCCAGCTGCTGCGACAAGGTACTTCCTCCTCCACCGCTTTGGTCTCCGCCGAGAACCGTCCGGAACAAAACCCGGAACAATCCACGGAGGTCGATTCCCGAATGGTCGATAAAACGGGCATCCTCCGTAGCGATCAGTCCGTTCACCAGGTAAGGGCTGAGGTCCTTGTACTTAACATTTACCCGGTTCTCCGCATAATATTTTCCAAGAATTTTTCCATCAGCAGAAAAGATTTCCGTAGCCAGATTGATCTGCGGGTTCTGAAGGTCTTCGATCTTAGGCAACGAACCAAACCATCCCATGGATACGGTCCACACCAGGAGAAATGCCAGCAGGAAGGGAATAATGACCAACGCCCAGAAGATGCGCAGGTATTTTTTGATCTTCTTTTCAGGAAGCTTTTCTTTGCCGGAAGCATGAGCCGGTTTCTTCTTTTCTTCTTTGGATTCGTTCATGGGATAAAAAGTGGTTAAAGGTAGAGAAAACTACGAATTACGAATTTGCCCGAATTACGAATAGTTGAGGCTAATTTTTTTCTAACAACAACCCCCTAACGATAAACTACAGTATAAATTTTCTATCTTTGTTTGCGTTTACAGCATGACTACTCCCGATATTAAAATATTCTCCGGAACCGCTTCTCACATTCTTGCTGAAAAAATTGCTGCCGCCTGCGGTAAACCGCTGGGCAAAGTGGCGCTGAACCGTTTCAGCGACGGGGAATTTGCTCCTTCTTTTGAAGAAACCGTTCGCGGCAATAATGTCTTCCTGATCCAGTCTACTTTTCCACCGACGGATAATTTATTTGAACTCCTGTTGATGATCGATGCGGCCAAGCGCGCCTCTGCAAAAAATATAGTTGCCGTAATTCCCTATTTTGGTTTTGCCCGGCAGGACCGGAAAGACCAGCCCCGTGTTCCTATCGGAGCAAAGCTCATTGCCAATCTGCTGACCGCTGCCGGCGCCAACAGGATTATGACCATGGACCTGCATGCGGACCAGATACAAGGATTTTTTGAAATGCCGGTTGATCATCTCTATTCTTCTACGGTTTTTCTTCCCTATATAAAGAAACTCAATCTCTCTGAACTCACCATTGTGACTCCTGATATCGGAGGATCAAAACGTGCCAATGCCTATGCAAAATACCTCGGTGCCGAGATCGCCATCTGTTACAAGCAACGTAAAAAAGCAAACGTAATTGAAAGCATGACGGTGATCGGAGAAGTGGAGGGAAGAAATGTGGTTTTAGTAGATGACCTCGTTGATACCGCCGGAACACTTTGTACTGCCGCTGATATGATAATGGATAAGGGAGCAAAAAGCGTCCGTTCCATCTGCACTCATCCTGTCCTTTCAGGAAAAGCCTATGAGCGGATCGAAAATTCCAAAATGATCGAGCTCATCGTCACCGATACCATTCCTCTCAAACAGGAAACAAAAAAAATAAAAGTAATTTCTGTTGCCGATCTTTTTGCAAGTGTAATCGATAAAGTGCTGAGCCACGAATCCATCAGCGCGCATTTTATAATGTAGCGATTAGTTTTTGGTTGATCCGTTTTTAGTTTTAGTTGTTTTGGTTTAAAAACTATAACCAGAAACTTAGAAACCAAAACCAAAAACCAACTAACTACAAACCAAACCAATCATGGATACCTACAAAAATTGCCAGTCCTGTGGAATGCCAATGAAGCGCGACGAAAAAGGCGGCGGCACCAATGCCGATGGAAGCAAAAGCAAAATGTACTGCTCCAAATGCTATGAGAACGGAAAATTCCATAACCCGAACATGACGGTTGCTGAAATGCAGTCCCTCGTAAAATCAAAATTGAAAGAATTCGGCTTTCCGGGTTTTCTTGCAGGATGGTTCACCAAAGGAATTCCGAAATTAGAGCGATGGAGAGGTAAATAATTCCTTCTCAAAAAAGCGGTTAAGAATTTTGGAATTCTCGTTGTAAATTATACCTTTACCTTCCTTTTGCATTTACTTATAAATTTTATAACTCCAACTCTAATTCAATCATCATGAAACTATTTCAACTCAAACATGCAATGCTGTTCATTGCCGTGTTATTCACCTCTTCTCTCTTTGCCCAGGATTGGGTGAAAATGATGCAGGATCCCTCAGCAAATTTCTTCGATGTACAGAAGTCGTTCAACCAGTATTATTCTAAAGCTGAGAAGAAAGCTGAACGCGAAGCAAGAAAGAACCGAAGAGCGAACGGAGAAGTATTAAATGAAAGAGAAGGAACTGCAGAAGTAGCCGGAGCGGAAATTTACAAACGCTGGGAATGGTTCATGGCTCCACGCGTATCCCTAACCGGTGAACGTTTTTCACCCGATGCTGCCTGGAAAGCAATGGTTGAATACCGAAACGGAATCCAGACCATGGGAACCGGCGGTGCGGGAACCTGGACGTTTTTAGGCCCGAGCGCTACGGGTGCGCTGGCAGGAGCCGGACGTTTAAATGTCATTCGTATCAATCCAAACAATGCAAGCACCATTTATGCCTGTTCACCTGCGGGAGGACTTTGGATCTCTACAAACGGCGGAACTGTATGGACAACCAATACCGATCAACTTCCAAGTGTGATCGGTTGCAGCGATATTGCTTTTGATCCGACCAACGCAAACACCATGTACATGGCTACCGGCGATGGTGAAGCCGGAGATAATTATACAGTAGGATTATTGAAGTCAACAGATGGAGGGACAACGTGGAATCCTACCGGGCTTTCTTTTAACGCTCCTCAATACAAAATGATGTCGCGCGTGATCGTGGATCCGACCAATGCAAATATCATCTATGTAGCTACTACCGGGGGAATCTATAAAAGCACAGATGCCAGCGCTTCTTTCACCAAAGTCCTGACGGGCTCTTTTCAGAGTATGGAACTGAAACCCGGCACTCCTTCAACAATTTATGCCTGCGGCGTTGAATTTTATTATTCAACCAACAGCGGAACCTCATGGACTAAAGCTACTGGCTTTACCGCGGCAAGTTCGTTGAGCCGCATGACACTTGCGGTAGCTCCCAGCAGCCCGACAACAGTTTATGTCAATTCAGGGTTAGCCGCTCCCAATTACGGAGAAGACGGATTTTATAAATCAACCAACAGTGGTGTTAGCTTTTCAAAAGCGAGCACGCCTTCGAATTTTGGCAACCAGGAATGGTATGATCTGCCGGTAGCGGTAAATCCCACCAATGCAAATGAAGTGATGATCGGCGGGCAAACTATTTTTTATAAATCCACTAACGGCGGTACCTCCTGGTCAACCATTGCCGGAACTACGCACGTGGATTATCATGGAATTACTTACGATCCGAACGGAACTACCGTTTATATTGCTTCTGACGGCGGCGCTTATAAATCCACCAACAGCGGATCTTCCTGGAGCAATATCAACAACAACATGGCCATTTCCGAGATGTACGGCTTCGGTCAGTCAAAAACAAATGCCAACTTGCTGATCCAGGGATGGCAGGATAACGGAACCAATCTTTACAATGGTTCCTGGACGGGCGCTATGGGAGGAGACGGAATGCTTGCCTTCATCAGCTGGGGAAACGATAATAATATGTGGGGATCCCAGTACAATGGATCGCTCAACAAATCCACCAATGGCGGAACCTCCTGGGCTACCTGCGGAACGGTTGGCGGAGAAGCCTGCCCCTGGGTAACGGAATGGAATGAAGATCCTACTACTGCAAACACAATTTATGTGGGTTGTGCAAATGTTTGGAAAAGCGCCAACGGCGGAACCAGCTTTACCAAACCGGGTAACGTAGCCGGAACCAGCACGGTTCAAATTACTGCCATTGCGGTTTCTCCTGCAAGTTCACAGGTCATGTGGACCGGAAAAGGCGGAACGCTTTATAAAACAACCAATGGCGGAACCACCTGGACTGCAATAACAACAATTCCTCCCGGATCCATTTCTGATATTATTTGTCATCCTACGGATGTAAATAAAGCGTGGGTATCCATGTCGGGCTATTCTGCAGCGAACAAAGTTTTCATGACTGCCAACCAGGGAACTTCATGGACCAATTTATCTGCTTCCATTCCGAATGTTCCGGTGAATTGCATGGCGATCGATAAGAACGGAAGCGATGCAGTATATATCGGTACGGATGTGGGATGTTTCTTTAAAGATGCTTCCATGGCTGTATGGCAGCCGTTCTCGAACGGTTTACCCAACGTAATTGTAACACAGCTTGAAATTTTCTACACCGGAAGCAAAATCCGCGCTTCAACATACGGGCGGGGAATGTGGGAATCCGGTTTATACCAGGCAGGCGCGTATCCTCCCGATGCAAACTTTGCTGCTAATAATTTCTTCGGATGCCCGGGTTTAGGAGTTCAGTTCACTGATTATTCTGCCGGATCACCTACTTCATGGAACTGGACCTTCCAGGGCGGAAGTCCTGTAACATCTACGACACAAAATCCTTTTGTCGCATACAATACTCCCGGAACGTATTCTGTTTCGCTTTCGGTTACCAATGCGAACGGAACCGATGCCCAGGCATTTACAAACTATATTACCGTTAGCACAAGTCCTTATGCAGCTCCTGCCGGAACCGGAAAAAATTTCTGCGCTCCGGGCGCTGTGTCGCTTAGTGTGACTCCTGCTGCTGCCGGTACGGTGCGCTGGTGGAACCAGGCTGCAGGCGGATCCATTTTAGGAACCGGAAATTCGTATACCACTCCTACTATTTCTGCAACCACCACTTATTATGTGGATGAAGCATTCACTGGAGGCAATACCGACTTTGTCGGTGAGCTGGATAAAACCGTTGGCGCCGGCGCTGTTTTTTCGGCAAATGATATCCGCGGGCTTTACTTTGATGTGGCTTCTCCTGTCGTTATCAAATCGGTGCAGGTGTATGCACAGTCTGCCGGTATCCGAACCATTGAAATCATTGACCAGAACGGAAGTCTTGTAACGGATACCACGCTGAACATTCCTGCAAGCGCTTCTACACCGGCAACTGTAAACATCAACAGAACGGTTTATCCGGGAACCGATTACTTTATCAAATTCCGCGGGTTGGTTGACTGCTACCGGAATTCTGCCGGAGCGGTGTACCCGTATGTTGCTTCTACCACGCCTTCTCCTATTACAATTACCGGAAGCAATGCGGGACAAGCCGGTTATTATTATTTCTTCTACAACTGGCAGTTCCAGAATATTGTTTGTAACACGAGCCGGACTGCTATTACAGTTACAGACACTTGTTCAACATTGGGCATCAACGACCTGTTCGTGAACAATCATATTGATATTTATCCGAACCCGAACAACGGTGAGTTCACCGCTTCATTTAATGTTGAGAACAGCGATAACTATAACGTGAAGATCACCAATCAGCTCGGACAAATAGTTTATGAAGAACACCTTGATAACTTCAGCGGAATCTATTCCAAGAAAATAAATCTCACTGCATTCAGAAAAGGTGTTTATATGCTGAGTGTTTCTAATTCTAAAAACCAAACCGTGAAAAAAGTTTTGGTGTACTGACCGTCATTGCGAGGGATCCCGATGGTTATCGGGAGACCGAAGCAATCTCACTATAAAGAAAAGGCTTTCCATTAATTTGGGAAGCCTTTTTTATTTGTCATTGCGATGGCGCGCTTCGCGCCAGAAGCAATCTCAAAAATACTTTCGCCACTAAGACTCAAAGGCTCAAAGGTTCACCAAGTTGATTTTCTTTGTGCTTTCTTCGTGTCTTAGCGTCTTTGTGGCAACCTTAGTATTCAATTTTATTTTTGAGATGGCTTGTATGCAATTCATCCGAGTCCTCCGCTGTTCATCGGAGAGACTCGGCTGGGAAAAATAATTAAAAACTAGGATTATTTTTTCTTCTTAAAAAGCCGGGATTTTGGCAGTTTGGTGTTAGGCACAGATTATTTTCTTTATTCCTAAGCTAATCCAAATAGAATAATCAGAATCAACATACTCGTAACTTGGAATTCCAAAGTGAGCAGGATGTTCAGCTTTCCAAAAGTCCTTGTAACACTCTCCTTTAAAAAATATTAAAAGATTTTCTTTAATTTTATATTCGATATCCAGTCCTGCATTAATTCCATAATTTGAATTAGTTCTAACAAATCCGCCAACAAGCGGACACACTCTCAATTTATTACCAAGTATTATTTTCAAATAAATTGGTACTGTAAATATTAGATTCCTTTTATCGGTTAATAAAATAAATGGGTCAGAGTTTATAGATAATAATACTTTTTGGGGTTTGAATTCTAATGCGCCACCAAAAGTAATAATCTTAGTATCTTTTATAAATCCAGTACCAACTGTCCCACCATAACTAAACTTTTGTGAGAATAAAGTAAAGGAAAATAAAAATATGAATATTGTCAATGAGAATTTCATGGTCCAAAAATTTGTGCCTAACTCGTTTTTGCCGCACTACCCTATCGCTGAACTCACTTCCTAATAAAAATAAATTGCCCGCCTTCATCGCCGGCATTTTTCACCGGCTGCAAATTTGGTTTCTGTTCGGAGTTGTTGGTGACAGGAATTTTTAATTTGTCGAACAACTGCGAAGCGTCCAGGTACGCGCCGTCATTATTTTTAAGCGCCTGCAAAAAATAATACGCGAAGATGGAATGTCCGTCCTTGCCGCCGTCCATCACCGGCTCAATGCCGCCTGAGGTCATCGCCTGGCGGGATTTCAGGTTGTAGGTTTCGGTATAATATTTTTCGGGCGAATCCATTTTCACTGTTACCGTATTTCCCCTGAAAATATCCCCGCTGAAACAAGCGTCGGAAACCAGCAATGTATGTTTTGATTTTATGCCGCTGAGAAATGTCTGGAGATCGGAATTAGAAATGTACGCCGCCACCGAAAGTGTCTGCGCATCCGCCGGGACCCAGAATCCTTTGTTCAGTTCTTTTTTGAACTCCCCATGCCCGGAATAATAAATGAACACGTTGTCGTTGTCCGACGTGTTGTCCACCAGCCATTCCATCGCGTTCATGATGTTCACGCGGGTGGCCTGTTCGTCGTACAGCGTTTTGAAATTATCGAACTTGTATTTGCTTTTCAGCAGCAGCTCCACCGCCTGGGCATCGCGCACCGCATTCTGCAGCTGAGGCCACGTGCCTTTATAATTATCCACGCCGATAATGAGCGCGTAGAATTTTCCGGGAGTGAACACCGCTTTGGTCTTTGAGATGTTCAATCCTTTCATCGGGTCACCAACGCCGCGGTACTGATCGCCTTCAGCGGCTTTCCGTTCTCCGGATTGCAAAAACACATTCGGGATCCGGTCGGCGTCTCCCGATCTGCGCGAAGAAAGAAAAGTATATTCTTTGTTCCCTGCCACCATCACGGCTTTTTCCAGCGTGAATTTTCCATTCTCAATTCCGTATTCGGGATTCTCAAATTGAACGCCGGAAAAGCTTTCTTTGAACGTCTGCGCATTATCCACCAAAACTTTCACGCGAAGAGGAGGTAATCCTTTCACGTTCATGGTAAATTCTTCTTTGTCGGCATCGTAGTCGCTCAACGTTGCTTTGCTCAGATCGAGCGCCTGCCCGGCATAATACGCAACGGCTTCGCGCGTGTGCTTCTCAATAATTTTCTTTTTGTTCTCGTCGTTCACGCGTTTCTGGAATGCATCGGTCTTTTCAAACTCGCCTTTCTTTTCCCAGGATTTCACTTTCAGGTTCACGTAGTTCTCAATGCTTTTTTCCGGAAGGCCGGTGAGTTTCACGATCGTCATCCCGCACTGAACGGGTTTTGAATCGTAATTGTAATGTGTGCAGCGTTCGGCAGCGACCACAAATCCTCCGTCGGCAGCAGAAATTATTTTGTACGGATTCTCGTTCATTTCTTTTCCGATCGTGGTTGACCAGATCGATTTTCCGCTGTTGTCGCATTTCACCACCTGGATATCGCTGCTGTTGGTTTCGCGCGAATCGGTTTCGCCCGTGACGACAAAACCATCATCCGCCATCGCAATGCTTGCGCCCAGATCTTTTGAAATATCACCGAAGGTTTGTTCCCATATCGTTTCGCCTTTCTCGTTCAGCTTCAGGATCCACACATCTTCGCTTCCATTCTTTCCTTTGGATTGTGTAAATCCGCAGGCGACAATTTCATTTTTCGGCGTGACGAGCACATCGTGCAGTTCATCGGGACGTTCTTCGCCGGTCGCCTCTTTCGGGCCGCCGAAAGTTTTATCCCAAATAATATTTCCGCTTTTGTCGAGCGCGACAATTCTTCCTTTGTTCTCTTTGTATTTATCCTGTCCCAGCGGCCTGAAATAACCGGCGACAATTATTTTATCACCCAGCTCAGCAGCCGCCTGTGCATAGCACCGGAAATGTCCCCCGATCTGTTTGTCCCATATCTTTTCTCCGTCGGCAGTCAGTTTCATCACCCACGCATCGACGGTGCTGGAAGAAACAGTCATCCGGCTTCCGCAGACGATCAGCTCGCCGGTTTTTGTCACAAGAATGTTTTCCGCTTTGTCCTCAAATTTATCTCCGTAGGTTTTTTCCCAAATGATATTTCCTTTTTCATCCAGTTTGACGATCCAGAAATCTTCAGCGCCTTCGCCTTTTGAGTCCGTTCTCCCAACAGCAATGTATCCGCCTGCCGGCAGCGTTGCAATTGCGGTAAGAATATCTGTGTTTCCGTACCCGATCATTTTCTGCCAGATCTTGTTCCCGGTGAAATCCATTTTGATCACGGTGCCGTCGTATGTTTTATTGGAATCGTTCCAGGTCTGGCCGCAGACCAGAATTTCTCCCATGGAATTAGAGCAAAGCCCGTACGGACGGTCATATACGCTTTTGACGAAATCGGATTGCCACTCCACCGAGGGTTGGGAAAAAATACAAACAGGCAACAGGCAACAGGCAACAGGCAATAGAAAAGTAAAAAAAAGTTTTTTCATTGAGGCGAAGTTACAAAACAAAATGAAAAAATTATTTCCGGAGCTACTTCCTGATAAAAATAAACTGGCCCCCTTCATCGCCGGTATCTTTTATCGGCTGTAAGTTCGGAGTTTGGTTTGAGTTGTTAGTGACCGGGATTTTTAATTTTTCAAAAAGCTGTGAAGCGTCCAGGTATTGATTTTCATTTGTGCGCAGCCCCTGTAGAAAATAGTAGGAAAAAACCGAATGCCCGTCTTTCCCTCCGTCCATCACGGGCTCGATCCCTCCCGAAGTAATGGCCTGGCGGGATTTCAGGTTGTAGGCTTCGGTATAGTATTTTTCCGGCGAGTCCATTTTGACTTTTACTGTGCTCCCTCTGAAAATATCCCCGCTGAAACAGGCATCCGACACAAGTAACGTATGTTTTGCTTTGATCCCGTTCAGGAATGTCTGAAGGTCGGAATTGGAAATATATCTTGCTACAGAAACGATCTGGGCATCCACCGGAACCCAATATCCTTTGTTCAACTCTTTATTGAACTCCCCATGGCCGGAATAATAAATGAAAACATTATCGTTCTCCGTGGCGTTCTTTACCAGCGACAGCATGGCATTGATAATGTTCTCGCGTGTGGCTTGCTCATCGTACAGTGTTGTGACGTTGTCAAATTTATATTTGCTTTTCAGCAGTTGTTCGGTCGCCTGCGCATCCCGCACGGCATTATTAAGCGGGTTCCAGTCTCCTTTGTAATTGTCCATGCCGATAATAAGGGCATAGTATTTTCCCATGATGGGCTGCGTTGTGGTTTTTGAAACATTCAATCCTTTCAGCGGGTCGCCTGATCCCCTGTAGAGATCTTCCTCCGGTTTTGCCCGCTCCCCCGTACACAGGAAATAAGCTGAAGATTTATCCGAATCGAACGTATATTCTTTTCCGTCCTCAATGAGTACGGCTTTCTTCAGTGTAAACTTATCCTCTTTCAGCCAGAATTCCTGATTTTCAAAATGCATGGTTTTCCAATTCTCTTTGAACGACTGCGCATCTTTTACGGGGACCTTCACCAAATACCATTCATCCAAACCCCCCTCTTTGAAAAAAATTCCAAACCCTTCCTGATCCGCATTGTATTGGCTGAGCGTTGCTTTTTTCAGATCAATGGTTTGTTCCGCATAATAATTAACTGCTTCCTGGATGTGTTTCTGCATAACCAGTTTTCTGCTTTCGGCGCCGATCCTCTTTTTATACTCTTCCGTTTTTTCAAACTCCCCTTTTTGTTCCCATGCTTTAATTTTCAAATCCACATAATATTTAATGCTCTTTGAAAGGGAGTTCAGGCATTTAATAACAGTAAGCGTCCGTTTTGATGTGTCCTCTTTGAGGCTATTCTCCGATAAAAAATTTTCTGCAAGGATAACAAAACCGCTGTCGTCAGTAGAGACAATTGCGCAGGGTTCCAGGTAAGAATCTTTTTGCAACACAAATGACCACAAAAGCTTACCCCCGGTGCTGAATTTGATCAATCCTATGCCATATTCATTTGAAGCGGTAGAGGAACAGCAAACAACAAAACCGTCGTCCGTTTCCACAATCCCCACAGGAAAGAAATCATCAAAATCAAATGCCTGCTCCCATATTATTTCTCCTTTTATATTCAGTTTGGCCGTCCAGGAAATTGCAGCATCTTCTTTTTTTACATGGGCAAACCCGGTGGCAATAATCTCATTATTCTTTGTAAGACGCATATCATCGATACTGCCGTTTTTCTCTTCTCCTATTGCTTTTGCCCACTTTAAATTCCCTTTTTTATCCAAGGCGATAAATCCCACCTTATAGAAAGATTTTTTACTGTCATCATAATCATAATAATCAATATTGCCGGCAATTATATAGGCGCTATCCGTTTCAAGCGCAGAAACACCCTTCCAGTCTGTTCCTTTTTTTATTTGTTTTTCGTTCCCGTCATAAATTTTTTCCCAAATGACATTTCCTGTAGAATCCAGGTCCATCACCAGCAACTGTTCATCACTTAGTTCTTTTTTCCTGCATGACCCCGTAAGCAGAATGTTTCCGTTTTTTGTTATTAAAATATGTGCCGGTGTGCTTTCAAATTTTTCGCTGTAGGTTTTTTCCCAAATTGTCGTTCCGCTTTCATTTGTTTTTCGGAGCAAAATTTCTTTACGGCCGATTCCTTCACCGGTATTGCCGGTAATAACATATCCTCCCGATGGCCAGGAAACAATCTTCTTCATTTCTTCCAATCCATAACAAAGCGTTCCTTTCTTCCACCTGTCATTTCCTGAAGGGTCAAGTTTGATAACTCCTTTTTCCCACGAAAGCCGTTCATTATATACAGTAGTGACCGAGGGGTCATTCGGGTTGGCCACAAAAGCGGAATCGAAATGCTGGTACCCGGTTCCGCAAATCACAAAATCGCCTTTCGTATTGGTTGATATGCCCCGGGGTTTATAATATTCACCCAGGCCACTAAGTTCTTTCTGCCAGATTATTTGAGGCTGAGAAAAAGATTTTATAGAAAATAAACACAGAATGGCGAAAAAGGCTGGAATATTCTTTTTCATATTATATGCTGTTTAGAGAACGAAATTTTTTATTTGTTGAATTCATAAATAAATATATATGCGTTCCTGGGTTGGCCTGATTCGTTCAGGTATGTTTCTTTGCTGATCAAACCACGATCGTTGTACTCCCACTGCATTGCAGAAGAGGACGCTTTTTCGTTTTCACTCTTTTCTTCTTTCGTTTGTTTTATTACCCGGCCCTGAGGGTCGTATTCATAAGCATAATTTATAAAGCTTCTTTTATCATAGATATCCACGTAAATTGTTTTTGCCGCTAACGAATCGGATATTTTCTTTTTGGGTTTCCTGCAATTATGAAATTCTGATTCTTCAGCAATCATGTTCCCTTTTTCGTCATATTTAATAATATGCTCATATCTTACGCAGTTTGCACGATGCTCATCAAAACCCGTATGATTCGTTTCTTTTATTTTTCCGTCCGGATAATAGAGGGTGCTATTCCTATAAAGAATAACCGCAGAATCCTCTGTGAGTTTATTATAATTAGCTTTTCCATTTTCATATGCAGCAGTTAAAACCGATTGATATTCACTTTCATCCGTAACATTTCCCTTCTCATCTGTTTTGTACCGGTACGTAAACCGTTTGTGTCCTTCCCACCCTTCCATATAGGCCTGGTATCCCTCAATCAAATGGTTTTGCGCATCAAATTTATACGTGGTGGTCATAGGTGTGGAGAGTGAAAAGATGCTGCTAAGGTATTCCTGTTTGATGCGGTTGCCTTTTTCATCATAATAATATTTATGAATGGCCGCCGTACTCGTATCGGGTTCGATTGTTTTTTCCTCAATTAGATTGTTTTTCCCGTCATATTTAAATTGTTGTTTTTTCTTTCCCGGATTTTTTACGAAACGCTCCGGCTCAATTATTTCAACAGCCAGTCCCCGGGCATCATAGGTATATGTTTTATAAAGCTCTCCATTATCTCCCATTGTTTTATCTACATAATCATTTCCGGTGAATTTGTTATTGAAATAAACGGAAAGGGTTTTTACGGAAGCGCTTTTCAATTCTTTAGACGCCGGCATTTTTTCAGGCCCCGTTTGTGAGAATGCGAAAGAAAAGAAAAATAGCTCGGCAGCTACTATCGGCAAGAAAAAATATTTCATAAAGTGAAGTTAAGTAATTGTAGTGTTCTTTTAGCGGCGGGTAAAGATAGGCAGAATCCACTCGTGCTAAAGACTCCTGCAAGAAGGAGTAAAAAATCACTAAAACTTCCTGTTATTATTGAAATATACCAGTATAAATATTGAATTTTTCTGAAAAAAAATTATCTTTGTCAGTCCAACAGGAATAATCATAAATATCTCTTCCAATGAAAAAGATCTTTATTCTGCTTTCAGCAATTACAGTTTGCGTAATACTTGTTTCCACAAGCTGCCGCAAAGGAAAAGCCTTCCGGAAAGAAGACGGGCAGACTTCAACTGACAACAATAATATTCAGAGTCAATCCGACCAGGGCGTGAGCGATGCAAATACGGCTATCGGAAATTACACCGCCATGTCAGGCAGAAATGCGGCGCTACCTTCCGTGCTGGCTACCATCTGTGGAGCCACCATTGATACGAACGGAATGTATCTCGGAACCATTAAAATAAATTATGACGGAACGGTTTGCTCCAACCGTAAAAGAGAAGGATCGATCCGCCTTACTATTCTGAACTATGCAAACGGCGTGCGATGGAAAGATGCCGGCTGTGTATTAAGAGTGGATTATATTGCCTATAAAGTAACACGCGCCTCTGACGACAAAAGCATTCAGTTTGACGGAACACATGATGTTACCAATGTAAGCGGAGGAACCTGGTGGGATCTGCTTGTAGGAACAAAAACAAGTTTGATTCATACGGTTACATCAAACGGAAACCTTACCGTTACGTTTGAAACCGGCCAGACTGCCACCTGCAACCTGAACCGCCAATTCACCTATACCTGGGCAAGCAATATTCTTACCTGTGTTGGGGAAGGAACCGGCGCGTATAATAGTCTCAGCAATCTTGAAAATTATGGAACCACCCGCGATGGAGATGCATTCACCAGCCAGGTGACCACCCCGGTGGTGTGGAATACAACTTGCGGAGCCTGGGCGCCGATCAAAGGCGAAATAAATATTGTTGTTCAAAGTAAAGACTTCAATCTCGTTGGAACGTTTGGCGTGGATGCCAGCGGAAATCCAGTAACGGTGGCCGCTAATGATTGTGCTTACGGCTGGAAACTTTACTGGAAATATAAAAACAGGACCAAGACAAAAATTTTCGGTTATCTCTAGCCGATAAATTTTTTTGTTGCCTTCGTCAGTTTCTCCCACTCGATCAGGAATCCGTCGTGGCCGTAGGAGGAATCCACTATTTTGAGTGTGGAATTGGGCAGATGCTTCGCTAAATACTTCTGTTCTGCATTCGGGCAAAGAATATCGCTTGACATTCCGATGATCAGTATTTTTGTTTTTATTGATCGAAGAATGTACTCCATTCTTTTGACTTCCTGCCCGACTTCATTTAATATTAATGTTGGCAGGCGGGTTGACTTTTGACTTCTTCCTCTTAGTAAATTGTGGCTGTCCATCGCTTTCGTCAACAGCCAATACGAATACGCATTGAACCGCTTCACCAGTTTATCTCCCTGGTAGCTTATATAGGAAGAAGCTTTATAATTATCCAGCTTGGAATTATCATCATCCGTCTGCTGCCCGGTAAATGTTTCATAGTTGCGGTACGTAAGCATGCCGATGGCGCGGGCGGCTTTCAATCCGTTCGCTCCGGCATTATCCGATTCGTTTTGCCATGTCGGATCCGCTTCAATTGCGAGTCGCTGCGCGGTGTGAATGGAAATTCCCCAGGCGCTTTCCCGTGCCCCGGTGTTCATCAAAACTTGTTTCGAAAATAATTTCGGTTCCATCACGGCCCATTCCAGCAACTGGTAAGCGCCCATTGATCCTCCTGCTCCGATGAATATTTTTTCTATTCCTAAATGTTTTCTCAAAAGGATGTGCGCATTCACCATGTCACGGATGGTGATCTGTGGAAAAGAGCTGTAATATTTTTCCCCGGTTTCGGGATTGATGCTCAACGGCCCTGAACTTCCGTAGCACGAACCAAGAATATTCGCGCAGACGATGAAGTTTTTTTTCGAATCAAAAACTTTTCCTTCGCCCACCAACCCGCTCCACCAGTCCGCCGCATCCGAACTTGCGGTGAGCGCATGGCAGATCCAGATGGCATTATTTTTTTTCTTGTTCAGTTCGCCGTAGGTATGATAGGCGATTTCAAGAGAAGACAATGACGCGCCTGATTCCAGACTGAAGGGTTTATTATGTATGAATCTGTTCAACATCGTTAATTCCCTACTAATAACGAATGCTCGAATTACGAATGATTTTATCTGAATAATATTCCAGGAATTCGTAATTCGTTCTTTTCGTAATTCGCAGGGCTTTGCAAATATAAATCTTTATCTACCTTTGACTTCATTATGAAAATAACCGTTAAAAGAACCGACGATGCCTTTCATTTCGAAGGCATAAACCAGGACGGCAAGATCGTTCACATGGATGCTGCCGAAAAGATCGGCGGAAGGAACCAGGGTGCGCGCCCTACTGAACTTGTATTGATGGCGCTGGCCGGCTGCAGCGGTATCGACGTGGTGAACATCCTGAAAAAACAACGCGTGCAGCTTGATGATTTTACGATGGACGTGGAAGGTGAACAGGAAAGTTTGACAGATGCGGCAAAAGCATTCACGTTTATTAAAGTTACCTTTCACCTGAAAGGAAACATAGAGCCGGAGAAAGCAAAACGCGCCATTGATCTATCCATTGAAAAATATTGTTCCGTAGAAAAAATACTTCGGCTTTCGGGAGCAAAAATTACGTATGAAGTTTTTTTAAATGACAAATCTCTGTAATCTGAAATTCACATCTCAGTAATCATGTCCAAAAAAAAATTCGAAACCATCGCCGTCCGCACGCGGATAAAACAGACGCAGGAAAAAGAGAACTCCTCTCCCCTGTTCTTAACTTCCAGCTTTACGTTTGACAGCGCCGAACACATGCGCGGCGCGTTCACGGATGAAATTCCTTCGAACATCTACAGCCGGTTCTCCAACCCGAGTGTGAAAGAGTTTGAAGACAAAATGGCGCTGCTCGAAGGAACTGATGTCGCGTACGCCACCGCCACCGGGATGGCTGCCATCTTTGCCAGCTTCATGGCGTTTCTGAAAACCGGGGATCATGTTCTTTCTGCGCGCGCGATCTTCGGAAGCACGCATACCATACTCACAAAATATTTACCCAAGTGGGGAATCGAGCATTCGTATTTTCCGGCCGAAGGCTGGTCCGCCTCTGGCGGAGACGGTTCCAATTTATATGGAATTGAAAAGCTTATCCGCAAGAATACCAAAATGCTTTTTGTAGAAACGCCTTCCAACCCGGGTTTGGAAATTTTTGATCTTGAAGTTTTGGGAAAGGTCGCGAAGAGACACAAGCTGCTTTTCCATGTAGACAATTGTTTTGCTACGCCGTATCTCCAGAATCCCGCAAAATACGGCGCGGAGCTCATTACACACTCCGCTACAAAATTCATTGACGGACAAGGGCGGGTTTTGGGCGGAGTTGTGTGCGGAAAAAAAGAGTTGATAAAAGAAATTCAACTCTTCTGCCGGAATACCGGGCCGGCGCTTTCTCCGTTCAACGCATGGGTGCTTTCAAAAAGTTTAGAAACGCTGGCGGTGCGCATGGACCGTCATTGCGAGAATGCATTGAAACTTGCTGAGCATTTGAGCAAGCACAAGGAAATTGAAACGGTGAATTATCCTTTTCTTACTTCGCATGCACAATATAAAACCGCGAAGAAGCAAATGAAAGCGGGAGGAGGAATTGTAACGTTTGCCGTTAAAGGCGGCTACGAACGCGCAAAAAAATTCATGGATGCGCTTGAAATGATCTCGCTATCAGCAAATCTTGGCGACACGCGAACGATCGCAACACATCCAGCATCTTCCACACATCAGAAACTTTCAGAAGAGGAAAGAAAAGCGGCAGGCATTACTCCGGGATTAATTCGTACTTCTGTTGGGCTTGAACACCTCGATGATGTGATCTCTGATATTGAGCAGGCGCTGAAGAAAAGCAGGCAATAGGCAGTTGGCAGTAAGCAAAACTCAGCGCCTGCAGGTTACCTGTTTTGATGTGCGGATATCAATTGAAGAAATAAAGGCAAAATGTTTTATATATATGCCATTCCTGTAGGGTTTTTGAAAATTGTATCCTGATGTTCTATTGATATATCGCTCCTACGGAGCTGTTAAAAAGTCCCGGAGGGACGACATGTTATTAGAAAAGCATACCCCAACCAATCACAAGCCCCGTAGGGGCGATATGTTCCTGATTGCAAACTCAGATCATCAGAGTCCTGAAACAGAGACTCTGATGGAAAATAAAAAGTTGCGATGAAAATCACCTCCTTCCGATCTTCAACCCCACTCTGAATCCGGAGGCGATCTGCCCGTCTTTGGTGAATGCCATTACAAAATCCCCGCGCACGATGTTTAATTTTTCAATTCCCAGGAAAACCTCCGCATAGTTGTCCCGTTTTTCAGTGTAGAAATAATGTACGCCGGCGAGTTCGCTGAGTTTTAATTTCCGCAGCAGCGGGAATTTATTGAAGATGAATCCGCTGAAGTTGTGTTCGTAATGCGCTTCCACAAAATAATCCTTCGTGCTGTAGGTATAATAATCCAGCAGCTGAAAATCGGTGAAATCAAAATTGGAGAGAATGGTTTTGTTTCCGGAGAAATGATAAAAATCCATGAACTCCATCTTGCGCTTGTTCAAAAATCTTCCGGCAGTGATCAGATACGTTGCTTTTCCAAAAAGCTTGAAGTCCATCCGGTCGGTCACGCTGAGACGTACCATATCGTAATTCACATCCGAACCAAAAGCGCCATAAATTCCTTTCCGGTATTCAATATTGAATGTCGGGTACCTGGAACCGTACACCCATTTTTCATCCGGGCGCGTGACATATTTCTGCCGATAACGCAGGCGCAGGTTCACCCGAAATTCCAGCGACTGATTTTGTTTGAAAGAGACAGCGCTGTCCTTCTGCGGATAAAGCGGATCGTTGGAAGAATACACACGGTGATTTTTTACGGCTGGCATCAAAACAAAATCCGCCGTGTTCATAAGCGGTGTGCGGTCGGAATATTCAAGAAAGCTCCGGAGATAAATTCCGTTGACAAGTTCGGAATTGAAAGAAAGTTTCAGAAAATCTTTTTGATACAGTTTCATGTAATTGCTTTCAGCCAGCAGCGTGTGAATGGTGTTGACCAGCGGGGATATAGGTTTCTTGTCTGAGAACTGAACGGTTTGTCTGCCCCCTTCAAAAGCAACGTGTGAAAACGTCTTGTGGTCAAATTCATAAAGAAGTTTTCCGCTTGCGTTGATCCTCTTATCAGAAAATCCGTAATAGCCGGAAATAGTTTTAACGAAACGATTTTCCAGTTCATACTTTCTGCTGATCTCCAATTCTGTTCCTACAACCAAACCCTGAACCGTATTGTATTGTACGCTTTCGATCAGTGAAGAAAAAGAGGTGTTTCGTTTTTTAAATCGGTTTTCATAACTGTAACCAAACAATAAATTGACCGGCTTGAATTTGTTTGTCTTTCTGTCTACCGAATCCAAAAACTGTTTTGACTCATGAACCACTTGTGCGCTGTCTTTCTTTTTATAATCCACTATTTCTTCTTCCGTGAGCGGAACAGGTCGCATTGCCTCCCAGTACGAAGTGTCTTTTTTGTTGGCGTCGTCCTCCACTTTCATGATTTCTCCTGTAGTAAATACCTTGTCCACTTTCTTTTCTTCTTTCTTTTTCTGTTTGATCTCTTTCCTTGTAAAAACAGGAGGCGCTGCAGTTGTAACAACTTTTTGTTCCGGTGCCGGAGGAAAAGGATTCTTCACTGAAAAATCAGGCTTCACATTGTACTTCGAATGAATGCTCAGGTACATTCCGTTACCCTTGAATCCAAGAAGTGAAATGCTGAAAGAAAGTTTGTTGGAAAAAAGCATCCATACGTCTTCTTCTGCCGAAGCTGTTTTAACGGGGAGAAAGACATCGTTGATCCTTAGTGTATCCACAAATTCAATTCCGGCATCTTTCACCAGGTAAAGATCCGTGCTGTGGATCCGCCAGGTATTTTCACATATATATATGTAGCCGCGGAAAACCGGATCTGATTTTCGTTTCGGAATAACCTGAATTTTATTTACGGCTTTCCCGTTCTCGTAAAATGTTCCGGCCAGGTGATAATTGTAATAGAACATCGCGCCTTCCGCTACCGGCGAAACAAATCCGCGTTTGGAAACAACCTGCACATCCACCACGTTGGTATAAAAATTCAGCAGCAGGTCCGATGCGCGATTATAGCTAAACGCCTTGCTGTTCCCGCTCACCTTGGAGGAGATCATCACTTCGTGAACCTTATCGGGCTGCATGAATGAAAATTTTGAAACAGATTCTGACAAATAAATAATTCCTGTTTTCGGATCGATGTCGCCTTCCGCGTTTACATCAAAGCCCATGAATTTTTTAGGATAGCTGGTCAGCCGCTGGATTCCCTTGATATAAACATCGCAGGCATAAGACTGAACCTGGTTCAGATAATATTTTCTCATCCTGATCGCCTTGCGCATCACTTCGTAGGCCGGATCTTCAGCAGTGGCATTTACCGTTACTTCTGCGATCTCATACGGCTGCGGTTCCATTCTTACATTCAGAACGATCTTCTGATTTTCCGTTTCCGCATGAATTGCCTCAACATGTTTTTTGTAACCGATGAACTGAAAAACAAGTTCGTGATCGCCTGCAGGAAGGTCTATGGAATATTTTCCTTCTTTATTGCTGGTAACTCCCTGCGTGGTACCCTGCAGGTAAATGCTGACGTACGGAATCGCTTCGCTGTTTTCGTCAGTAACTTTTCCTGAAATGGTTGCGCCTTGAGAAATAAAACAACACCAGCAAAGAAAAACAAATATAAAGTAGGATTTCCGATTCACCATTGGTTTGTATTCATCTGCGAAAATCTGCGTTATCTGCGGGAAAATAATTCACAGGTTATTTACTTTTCTGAAAATGGAACTTGTGCGATCCTTTTCGGCTTTATCCATTCTTATCCTCCGCAGATTGCGCAAATTAACGCAGATAAAAATACATAATAGTTACCCGCCCATCATCATCGCATACATTCCCATCTTTTTCGTGTTGTCATCCGGATGGCGGTCGATGAGTTTGTTATAGGGATCGATCCCCGCTTCCAGCGGAAGTTCATCCACGGTGATCTCGAATTCCATTTCGGATTTGCTGATCTTCTTTTTTGCACAATATAGTTCCTTGTTTACCGAATTTCCGTTGTTATCCTTTTTCTTTGTGAAAACTCCGATGTCGATCCAGTCGTTCATCGGGACTTCTGTTTCGTTTCCTAAACTATCCGCGACAAATTTTTTGGCCTCTACTTTCAGCGTCACTGTATATTTTCCGTCAGTTGTTTTTTTATAACTCGCTTCCAGCACACGGTTTTCAAAAAGGGTGATGTTCTCGAACATATCCTTCACAATATATTTCAAAGAATCCGGAACAGCGCTGCGGATATATTTTACAAACTCCAGCGACGTGGTATACGGATTGTCCCGATACGCGGCGGCTTTGATATATCTTCTCAACGCCGCATTCAGCGAATCTTCTCCTATGTAATCCTTCAATGCATACATGATCACACTCCCCTTCCGGTAATGGATATAGGCTTGTCCCTCCATGGTAAGCAGCGGCATTTCTTTTTTTCGCTCGGAAGACCGGCCGCGCAGATACATATCCATTTCATACTTCAGGAATTTTTTCATTTTTTCTTTTCCATATTCTTTTTCCATCACCATCAGCGCGGAATATTGCGCCATGGTCTCCACCATGATCGCATCGCCCTGCACTGCCGCGCCGCAAACCTGGTGCCCCCACCACTGGTGCGCTACTTCGTGTGCGGTTACATAAAATGGATAGTTGATGTTTTCCGGATCGCTTTCATCCACCTGCGCAACAAAGCCAATGGATTCCGAGAACGGAATTGTATTTGGAAACGACTGCGCAAAACTTGCATAGCGCGGAAATTCCAAAATACGCACTTGTTTATATTGATACGGAGAAAAGTTTTTTGTGTAATAGTCAAGTGATTTTTTTATGGCATAGATCATCCGGTCAACATTGTATTCGTGGCCTTTGTTGTAATAAATTTCTATGTTGACGACCTTTTCAGAACTTGACGAAGGATCGACCCATTTGTCGCGCTTCACTTCATACCTGGCCGAAAGGAAAGAATAAAAATTCAGGATCTTCGAATCCATCTTGTAATGGAAATACCTGCGGTTTCCTTCGGTCCATTCTTTTACAAGATAGCCGGGAGATATTGCGATCTGATCTGCCGCCGTGCTTACGGTTGCCTCATACGTGATCCAGTCTGCATCGGAAGAAATTTCATTCGTCCGGTACATGGTTGTGTCGTACAGGTTTGCCATTCTTGGTTTGGAAGAAAGTCCGTGGCGCTTGCGGGTATCATCATCTGAAAGTTCCGCGCCGTCGTTATAGCCAAAGCTTGGGATCGCCTGGCTGTTGAAAAAAGTTCCGTTGTAAACAATCTGCGTGTTTCCGCCGCCGTTCGAAAATCCTTTTGAAATTCCGGCAAGATCAAGTGTGAGTACTGTGGAATCATTCGGCATCATGGGTTTGTTGAGGCGGTAAATATAGAACCCGTTGTCTTTATCTTCAAGAACCCGTTTTGCACCGCAGGCAAATTCCAGTTTATTTATTTTTTCCTCGGAGAAAACATTTACCAGCAAACTGTCGATCGGCTTGGTGGTTTTGTTCTTTATCTTGTATGTTCCCTTGATGAAGACATTTCTTTCATAGGGAAAAATGTCAACATCCAGTTTAATATCCGTAACTTTTGGCTGAAGCATCTTTGCAAACCTGTGATATTTTTTTTCGAATTCAACCGCCTGGTTTTCGCCTTCATTGGAAGTCTGGTACTTGTTCAGAATATTCGTATTGTAAAAAATAAAACTTCCGCAGCCGATAAAAACGATCAGCGACGCGAAGGTGACGAGCTTAGCCGGACGATCGAATTTTTGTTTCGCCAGTTTCCATCGTAATTTAAATTGTGTTTCTGTTCCGCGGATCCAGAACAGATTTGAAATCATGGCAAGCAGCACGGCAAAAGAAGCCCAGTAGGTTTTAAAAAGAAGGAACGGTAAAACCCCGTGCCCGTATCCGTTCATGTCGGAATACATCATGCCGGTATCAGAAGCATATTGATAAAGTTTATGTTCCAGCCCGAGCTGCGATTCAAATATTGTAAACACATAATAGATGATCATGATAAAATGCCCCACAAATTTGTGGTTCACCAGCGTCTGGATCAGCATCGCCAGCACGCAGGTAAGCAGCCAGTCAATCAGGCTCACGCCGAACAATCCTTTGATGTAGAGATCGATTTCAAAATGATAATATCCTTTGAATGCCTGAACGATAATCCCGCTCAACATCACCACGGTGAGCAAAACCACCTGTACCAGCATCAGTGCAAAAAGTTTTGACATGAATTGCAATCCATTTGGAATGGGCATCGCATCCACGATCTGGTTTATTTTTACCGAGCGCTCTTTCCAGACCAATTCTCCCGCATAGAAAATAATAATGATAAGCATGAAGATCGAGAACGACCCGCCGAGAAATTCCAGTACTTCGTAGGTAACGGGATACGTTGGCGTGTCATAGATCTTTCCGACCTGCGTGCCATTCACGAAAAGCAAGACCATTCCCGCAAAAACAATGGCAATGAAATAAATACTTTTTACGATCCCGAAAAATTCCTGCTTGGTGAAATTCCAAAGCTGGCTTCGCAAAAGAGAACCGGAAAAGCGCTGAGATACTTTTGGAAGAGAAAGTTTTATGGCTCCACCGACATCTTCTCCTTCCGGGAGGATTTCCTGCTCATTTATCTCCCCTCCTAATGGGAGGGGCTGGGGGTGGGCCTTGGTTTTTTTCTTGCTGTCGGAAGCAAGATGAGTGAACCTAAATTTCGAATACGCAAATCCAAAGATAAGCGCTCCGAGCCCAAGCCATACGGCGCGGTTCAGCAGCACCAGGTTTGTAAAAGGGACCAGCAATGTGTTCTTTTCAAACGCTGTCCAGTATTTTGTTGTTTCTCCCAATGCAGATGAACCCATCGGGTCAAGCATGCCCGAAATGGTTTGGTTGTCCAGGTCGCGAAGCAGCGAGCGCGAAACGCCGAACAGGATCAGAAAAATAACGCTGCCGATGTAGTTGGCAAGGATCTTTCGCGTGAGTGTGGCGAGT
>JAHEYJ010000025.1 GCA_023251675.1 Bacteroidota bacterium | reverse complement strand
GGGGCAAGATATCTTGCGAATGATTTGGCTGGAGATTTGAACCGTAAAAGGAGTTCCATTTGCAGAAGTTCCTGTGGCAGTTCCTGTTACTCCATATACATCATCTGACCATGTGGTATTGGGAATGGTTTCACCTGCAAGCCATTCACGGTTGCGGGTTGACTGCCATTGAACAGTTCCCTGTCCGTTTGCCTTGATGACCTGGCCATTCACAGTAACATCCCAGTTCATGTGTTGAGCTGCGTTATGGCCTCGGTTGGTAAGATTTTTTGTTCCGATGACCTGGTTCATGCTGCTTTGGTCATTTCCTACAAAATAAGTGTCAGACCCGGGATCGCCGGCTTTAGTTGTGGAAATAGTTATCACAGTAAGTGAATCCCAATAGGAATAAGGTACCGGGTGTACTGAATTGGAATAAGAAACAAAAATTTTACCTCTGCGGTAACGGCCGTCATTGCAAAGACAGTTGGATGATCCGAAATCAACTACAATTATATGGTTGACGGTGTCATGCGTTTTTGTTGCGCAAACAGAAAGGAGGCCGTCATTATTAATGTCTTTAAAACTGCTCACATTCCCTGAGGCTGCTTCGTTAGCGATCTGTCCCATGTCTTCAAAAGATTTATCGGCAAGGGAGTTATCTTCCGCACCTGATGTGTCTTTGTCTTTTTCTTCTTTTTTACGGCAGCTTGTAAAAGCAAGAGACAGAGCTACCAATAATGCGGTTGTGCTGAACAGTAATCGCTTGGTTTTCATTGTAGTTGTTTTTTGAATGTTTTTTTTGGATTTCAGGAATATGACGCAAGGATATATCAGGAAGTTACAAGTGTTACAAAGATTTTTACTTTTTATACCATTCTGAATACATCAGGTAATTATTGGCAATCCTTTCAATTTCCCCCTTTTGAAGTTCCGGGTTGATGTCCTTTACCTTTTTTGCCGGCACCCCAGCCCAAACGCTGCCCGGTTCTACCTTTGTATTCTCCAGAACCACGGCTCCGGCAGCGATCACTGAATTACTTCCGATCACGCAATTGTCCATCACAATGGCTCCCATACCGATCAGCACATTATCTTCAACGGTGCATCCGTGAACAAGGGCGTTGTGGCCAATAGAAACGTTATTGCCGATGTTCGTAGGGTGCTTCTGGTAAGTGCAGTGGATCACCGCTCCATCCTGAACATTCACTTTGTTGCCCATCCTTATATAATGTACATCGCCCCTCACTACAGCGTTGAACCAAACCGAGCAATCATCACCCATTACCACATCGCCCGCAACCGTGGCGTTTTCAGCAAGAAAACAGTTGCAGCCAAACTTCGGGGAAACGCCTTTTACAGGTAAGATCAGCGCCATATTTATTTTGATAAAAATTCCCGGATGATGGGAAACTCTTTGGCAGGTTCTTCCACCTGCGGGTTGTGCCCGCTTTTTTCAAACATTACAAATTTTGCCTGAGGACAATATTCTTTGTATTTCACCATTTGCGATGGCACGGCTACGCGATCGTATCTTCCTGCAACAATAAGGATGGGCATTTTCAGATTTTTCAGGTCTTTCCTGAAATCAAAAATGCCAATGTCGCTGCCTACAATAAAATCTCCATCCCGGCCTACCATCTGATAATACAATGCGGGATTGAATGGATTGGGATAGGGTTTTCTTTTTCCTCCTGTGAATTTATCCGGATTGTATGCATATAAAAATCCATAAGGAACTCTTCCATAGATCGCCTGGTGAATACTATCGCTTGAAACAAAACCTTTTTCGCGGATGATCATAAGGGTATCCCATACTTCCGGGTAGTTGGTCTTTATCTCGTGATTGGAATTGTCATCGTTCTCCTGCCACATCACAAAACTGTGAAAGGTGTCGGCAAGGATCAAATGTTTTACATTGTTCGGATATTTAATGGCATACGCCTGTGCAACCAGTCCGCCATAGGAATGACCCAGAATATTTATCTGCTGAAAACCCATCGCTTTGCGAAGTCCTTCAAGATCTTCTACATCTCTTGAAAGAGAATATTCTTTTGGATCTTTTGCCAGATCCGATTTCCCTCGGCCGTAGCCATCAAAATAAACAAGTGTATGGGTAGTAGAAAGAGAATCAAAACTTCTTAGCCCATAATGGGTTCCGCCCGGTCCGCCGGCGATAAAAAAGATCGGGTCGCCTTTTCCGAAACTTACGGTCCAGAGTTTTGCGCCGTTAACCGTGTAATATTTTCCGTCGGTCTGGCTATCCGGAAAAGGTTGTGCACTTATCAGGTTTGCAAATAATACAGCAATGAGAATAAAAATAATCCTATTCATTTTATAGATTTTAGAATGCAATACGAATGTACTAAATTAATTCCCTGCTTCCTGCCGCTGTCATCCGCCAAAGGACGGATTCGCCATGGCGAACTGCTGCTTTGCTATTCGGGTCCTCCTTTCTTACAGCACTTTGGAAGTTTGTCGTAAGCTTTTTTATCAGCAGGCAAATTATCTGCATCGTAACCGGATCTTGTGATGGCTGTTTTAATCTCTTCTGGTTTTATTTTTTCTGAATTGTAAATAACGGTTACTTCTTTCGTTTTAAGATCAAGTGCTGCGCTTTTTATTCCTTTGGTAAAGCTGAGCCTGGTTTCGATCCGTTCTTTACATTCTTTGCAAATGGCAGATGTTTTTACTTTTAATGTATCCGTTGCAGCCATCGCTGAGAAAAAAAATCCCGAAAGAATAAAAAGGAGCAGTGTCGTTATATTTTTCATAATGGATCAGCTAAAAGCAGGACTGAATTTTTTTGGATAATCAGCCATGTAATGGAGCCCTACACTTTCTTTCCGCATCATCGCGCATTTGATGATGATGTAACTCACTTTGATGATATTTCTCAGCTGGCAGAGTTCAGGAGAGACCGTTGTGCGTTCATATAGATTTTCAGTTTCATTGTGAAGGATCAATAATCGGTCAAACGCGCGTTTGAGCCGGAGATTGGACCGGACAATGCCCACATAATTGGTCATGATGCCTTGCGCTTCGCGAAGGCTTTGCGTGATCAGAACCATTTCTTCCGGAGAAGCCGTTCGTTCTGCATTCCATTCAGGGATTGAATCGCAGTGATCTACATTTTTAAATCTTTCAACAGAATCTTTTGCAGAACGATGCGCATACACAACGGCTTCGAGCAGGGAATTTGACGCAAGGCGGTTAGCGCCGTGCAGCCCGGTGCAGGAACATTCCCCTGCAGCATATAAATTCAAAATCGAACTTCTTCCGTTCATATCCACTTTTATTCCACCGCACATATAATGGGAAGCCGGGACAACCGGAATGTAATCTTTGGTAATATCAATTCCCAGGGAGAGGCATTTTTTATGAATGTTCGGAAAATGTTTTATCAGACCCTCTTTATCCAAATGGCGGCAATCAAGAAATACAAAATCATCTCCGCGTATTTTCATTTCGTTATCAATGGCGCGGGCAACAATGTCGCGTGGTGCGAGTGATCCGCGTTTGTCGTACTTATGCATGAACTCTTTTCCATCAATTGTTTTCAGCACGCCGCCAAAACCACGCATGGCTTCTGAAATTAAAAAAGAAGGACGCTCATTCGGATTGTAAAGTGATGTAGGATGGAACTGGAAGAACTCCATGTTCTCCACACGGCCTTTTGCGCGATAAACCATGGCAACGCCATCTCCCGTAGTAATGAACGGATTGGTTGTAGCGGCGTAAACCTGCCCGGCACCACCGGTTGCCATCAACGTAATGCGGGATAATATCTGTTCGATCTGATTTGTTTTCGTGTTGAGTGCATACACGCCGTAACATTCAATGTCGGGAGTCCGGCTGGTCACTTTTCTGCCAAGATGGTGCTGCGTCAATAATTCAATTGCAAAATAATGATGGAGGATCTCGATATTCGGATGGGCATGCACTTTTTCTAAAAGCGCCCGTTCAATTTCAAATCCTGTATTGTCTTTATGATGAAGCACCCGGTTTTCGGAATGGCCTCCTTCTTTCCCAAGATCAAACTCACCTTTCTGGTTTTTATCGAACTGTACTCCCCATTCGATCAGTTCTTTAATGCGAACAGAGGATTCAGAAACAACCATACGTACAACCTCTTTGTTGCACAAGCCATCGCCGCAAACAAGGGTATCTTCAATATGTTTCTCATACGAATCAGGAGAGTACATGACGGAAGCAATTCCTCCCTGCGCGTATTTGGTGTTTGATTCGTCTTCGTTCGCTTTTGTCAGGATCAATACTTTTCCGTGATCCGCCACTTTAAGCGCATAGCTGAGCCCTGCCAGACCTGAACCGATGACGAGGAAGTCAACATTGCGTTTCACGAAATAAAGGTATAAGGTATAAAGGAATAAAGGTATAAGGAAGGAGGAAATAATTTCCGGGCGATTTCCTTATACCCTATACCTATACCTCTATTCCTTTCTTATCTTTGAAGCATGAATCCAATCACAAAATTACCCGTTGTCGTTTACGCAGAAAGCACACCCAACCCTTCCGCTATGAAGTTTGTGGCAAGCCGGATCTTATTTGACAATCCGTCTCCTCTTGAATTTTTGAATCCTTCACAGGCAAACGCTTCTCCGCTGGCAGTTGAGCTTTTCAAATTTCCTTTTGTAAAAAGTGTTTTTATTCATAGGAATTACATTACGGTCTCTAAATCGGATACGATTCAGTGGGAAGATGTAACGCTGGAGTTAAGGGAATTTTTAAGAAGTTATTTATCTGAAGGAAAAATAATTGTGACCGGGCAAAATTTTGTTTCAAATGCTTCTCCCAAAAGCGAGGAAAGCATATCCGATTTGATCGAACATGTGGTCCCCACTTCTGAAATAGAAAAGAAGATTGTTGGTGTACTCGAAGAATACGTTGCTCCCGCTGTAGGGCAAGATGGAGGCATGATTGTTTTCCGATCTTATAAAGACGGTGTAGTTTCCCTGATGATGCGTGGCGCCTGTAGCGGATGTCCTTCAGCGACTGTTACATTAAAGTCAGGTATTGAAGCGCTTTTGAAAAAGTTTGTTCCGGAGGTAAAAGAGGTGATAAGTGTAGGCTGATCTTTAAAAACTCTTTACCAGGGAATTATTTTCTTTTTTCACTCAAATCGCCCTTTTTATTATTTATTTCTTCGATTAGTAGACAAGAAGCATCATGTTTCATGATAATAATTCTTTATTATTCTGCCAAATGTCATTTATATAAATGACAATACTCATTGACTAAGGAGACACTTTCGCATACTTTTACAGGGATTTTAATATGTTATTTTCTAATAAAATAAGAAAACCGAGCAGGAATTTTAATGCGAGTCGTAAAGATAATTTATGAAAGAAAAGATAAAATGTAAAACCTGTACGAACTTGCATTGTTTTATCCGGGAGAACCTTTCTCCAAAATGGGTCGATTTTGTCGATTCATCTAAACAGCAAGTATGGTATAAAAAAGGAGAATATATTATCAGGCAGGGACTTCCTGTTGAGGGCATATTTTTCATTCAGCTTGGGAAAGTAAAAGTAGTGGTAAACAGCGGCCAGGACAGGGAACAAATTGTACGACTTGCTGCAGATGGACATATTCTCGGGCATCGGGGATTAGGGAAC
The DNA here is from genome assembly GCA_023251675.1 of Bacteroidota bacterium. Classification (GTDB taxonomy): domain Bacteria; phylum Bacteroidota; class Bacteroidia; order Palsa-948; family Palsa-948; genus Palsa-948. The sequence goes on along the minus strand of JAHEYJ010000025.1, from coordinate 25,031 downwards.
GATGTTTACCCGATCAGTGCCATTGCACTGGATGATTCTTTAGTTTGTTTTATTAAAAACGATGTGCTTAACAAACTTTTTCAAGAAAACCCAAAATTAGTTATTGCCCTGATGCAGTTCTATTCCCATGAGCTCCGCAAAATGGAGATAAGGGTGATGGCCATTGCCCAAATGATCATGAGGGAGCGAATTGCAGATGCATTGTTATTGTTTTGTGAAAGTTTTGGTTTAAATAATGACAAAGAATTAAATGTTTCTTTTTCCCGTGAAGATATTGCCAGCATGGCAGCAACAGCTTCTGAACAAACGATCAGGCAACTGACCGAATTTGAAAAAGAAGGACTGATCGCCAAACGAGGAAGAAAAATCGCCCTTCTGAATCTCGACGGACTTAATAAGATCATCTATAAATACCTGCCTTATTCTGTTAAGGAATTATATTTGCTCTTCATTATAGTCCCGCCTCTTCAGTATTTTTTATAATTGAATATTTTTTTGTTTTTCTGAAATTAAAATGAGTTGACAATAAATCAAGTCGTTCTTTTTATTTTTAATGCTATTCTTTGGGTTTTCAATTATACCTATAAAACGCAGGAAAGATTTTGCAAAACAAGTAATAAGAAAACTGCCTTAAATCACAATCTCTGCTAACTGCAATCATTGTTTGGTTTTAAGATCTTTATTTCATTTGCCTTAAGAAAAAAAGCCTCTCGATTAGTTTTTTTTAATTGGAGCGCCACTGTTTAGGGTAAGGGTGGTGCTCCTTTTTTTTATAATATATTGAATCCGGGAGCTGGATAAATAATGAAAAGAGGTTGATAATTTCAATGAAGACCATTCCCATTTTTCCTATCTTCGACCCCCGTAATGAGCACTGGAACAAAATATATTTTCGTTACGGGAGGTGTTACTTCCTCGCTCGGTAAGGGCATCATCTCTTCCTCACTCGCAAAACTTTTACAGGCCCGGGGGTATTCTGTCACCATTCAGAAATTAGATCCGTACATCAATGTGGATCCCGGTACGATGAACCCGTATGAGCACGGCGAGTGTTACGTGACCGATGACGGAGCGGAAACAGATCTCGATCTGGGGCATTATGAACGTTTTCTTTCGGTGCCCACTTCCCAGGCAAACAATGTGACGACCGGAAGAATATACCAGAGCGTTATTGAAAAAGAAAGACGCGGCGATTATCTGGGCAAGACCGTTCAGGTAATTCCGCATATCACCGATGAAATAAAATCGCGCATCCGACTGCTCGGAAAAACCGGCAAGTACCAGATCGTAATTACGGAGATCGGAGGAACCGTGGGCGATATCGAATCGCATCCGTATGTGGAAGCGGTGCGCCAGATGAAATGGGAAATGGGAAAAGATTGCCTCGTGATCCATCTCACGCTGATTCCTTTTTTATCAACTACCGGTGAGCTGAAAACAAAACCCACCCAGCATTCGGTAAAAACGTTGCTGGAGTATGGGGTTCAGCCCGATATTTTAGTTTGCCGTACGGAACATAAACTGAATAAAGACATCCGGAATAAGGTGGCCCTTTTCTGCAATGTGGAATCCGATTCTGTAATTGAAGCACTGGATGCAAGCACCATTTACGAAGTGCCGATACTGATGGAAAAAGAAAAGCTGGATGTGGTCGTACTGAACAAGCTTCATTTACCCATCCCTGAAAATATTCACCTTGAAGACTGGAAGGAATTCCTTCTGAAAATAAAGAACCCGAAATTTGAAGTACAGATCGGCCTGATCGGAAAATACGTGGAGTTGAAAGATTCTTATAAATCAATATCTGAATCGTTGATTCATGCCGGTGCGGTGAACAACTGCCGTGTGAATGTTCAATGGATACATTCTGAATGGATTAACGAAGAAAATGTGGCAGAGAAAATGGCCGGGCTTTCCGGAATAATCGTCGCACCCGGTTTCGGCAAGCGCGGGATCGAAGGGAAAATAACAGCCATCCGTTATGCACGGGAAAATGAAGTTCCTTTTTTAGGTATTTGCCTGGGAATGCAATGCGCCGTGATTGAGTTTGCCCGGAATGTAATGGGGAAAACAGATGCACACTCTACGGAAATAAATCCATCCACTTCCAACCCGGTCATTGATCTGCTGGAAGCACAGAAGCAGGTAACACATAAAGGAGGAACGATGAGGCTGGGCGCTTATCCATGCCGACTCAATGAAGATTCAAAAGTGTACAGCGTATATAAACAGAAAGAAATTTCAGAACGCCACCGCCATCGATACGAATTCAACAACGAATACTTAGGCGATTTTGAAAAAGCAGGATTAGTAGCTTCAGGAATAAATCCGGAGGGCGGCCTTGTTGAGATTGTTGAATTGAAAGATCATCCATTTTTTATCGGCGTTCAGTTCCATCCGGAATATAAAAGTACGGTTTCGAGGCCCCATCCGCTGTTTGTAGGATTTGTAGGCGCAGCAGTAGAAATTGGTTCGCTCAAAAAAGTCCACAGCCATTAGCCGCTTATCACTTGTCATTTATGGTGCTAGCGATCATCTTACATATAATATTATATTTGCCGTCCTCATTCGTAATTCGTAAATAGTAGTGTAAATGGACAAAAATTCAATCACAGGCATCATCATCATTTGTGCGATCATGTTCGCATGGATGTGGTATTCTGCTCCAAGCAAGAGTGAGGTGGAAAAACAAAAAAGAACCAGGGACTCTCTGGAGTTGGTGGAGAAACAAAAAATAAAAGTTGACAGCAGCAGTGGCGGCCGTGTAAATCAGAAAGATACATCCGCCGCAAGCCATCAGGCATCTGCCATTGTCATGTCCACTGTGACTGCTGATTCTGCTAACACAGCGGTGCTTAATAATAAGTACGATGTCTTCGCGTCAGAAGCCCGTGATTCAAATGCATTTTTTATACTTGAGAATGAGAAAATAAAAGCGACCATCTCCAAAAAAGGCGGACGGATATGTTCAGTAATATTAAAGGAATACAAGAGGCACGATTCCACTAAACTGGAATTGTTCGATGCCGATTCTTCTTCATTCGGGTTGTTGTTTGACACCGACCGCAACCGAACCATTAATACAAGCGATTTGTATTTTCAGCCCATCACCGTTAAGAATGACAGTGCGCAGGCTATTTCCATGCGGTTGTATGCCAATGCAGACAGTTCGGGAAAAAGTAAAAAGTACATTGAGTATCAATATTCGCTGAAGCCCAATACGTATATGCTGGGCTGCAAGCTGAATGTGGTCGGGCTTAATGATGTGATCGCTTCCAATTTGAATGATTTTCAGCTAAGCTGGAAAATGAAAACTCCATCACAGGAGAAACATTTATTAAATCAGCAGCAGGCCTCTACCATTTATTTCAAATACCTTGAAGAGGAGCCTGACTATATTAATGAGATGAAGGATGAAACCAAAACCCTTGATGCGAAAACGAAATGGGTGGCCTTCAAACAGCAGTTCTTTACATCGGTCATTATTGCGGATGATTTTTTCGATAAATCAGGCGCGGATATTTCCTCGCACAATGAAAAAGGATCCTTGGTGTATATAAAATCGTTCGGAACCAATCTTACCGTTCCTTATTCCCTCAAAGAAAACGAATCGTTCGGAATGCAATTCTATTTCGGCCCGAACCGGTTTCAGACATTGAAGAGTTATGGCTTGCACCTTGAAAAACAGATCCCGCTCGGTTGGGGAATTTTCGGATGGGTAAATAAATTCCTGGTGATCCCTGTTTTTAATTTCCTTGAAAGTTTCAATTTGAATTACGCCATCATCATTCTCTGCCTTACCCTTGTTTTCAAAACGCTTTTGTTTCCTATTGCATACAAGACGTATACTTCTTCAGCGAAAATGCGCGTGCTGAAACCGGAGATCGATGAGATAAACAAAAAATTCGGAACAGAAGATGCCATGAAGAAACAGCAGGCAACGATGGCGCTTTATAAAAAAGCCGGTGTGAATCCGCTGGCCGGTTGCATTCCCGCACTTTTGCAAATGCCGATTCTTCTTGCTTTGTTCCGGTTCTTCCCCGCCTCGATCGAACTCCGCCAGCACGGGTTCTGGTGGGTGACGGACCTTTCTACTTATGATTCCGTTTGGAATTTCGGACATATTCAGGTTATTGATTTTATATATGGCGATCACGTGAGCATATGGGCTCTGCTCTGCACCATCACCACCCTGATCTACACGCAGATGAACAGCCAGCTCATGAGCAACCCGGGGCAGCAGCAAATGGCGGGAATGAAATACATGATGTACATAATGCCGGTCATGTTCCTTCCGTTCCTGAATAAATTTTCTGCCGGACTCAGTTATTATTATACACTTGCCAACCTGATCTCCTTCGGACAGATGTTTATCATCCGCCGGTTTGTAGACGAGAAAAAACTTCACGCGCAGATAGCAGAACACATGAAGAAGCCGGTCAAAGCCGCCTCTTCATTCCAGCAGAAACTTCAAAAACGTTTGGAAGACGCCCAGAAAGGGCGGAACGGAGCTTCACAGAAAAGAGTGAAGTAAACTTTCGTCATTGCGATGGCGTGTTTCGCGCCAGAAGCAATCTCTGCAATAATTTAGGAAATGAATTTCTTCGCTGCCTCCAGCGCTTTGCTCAATCCATCCGCATTGGTTCCGCCGGCAGTTGCATAGAAGGCCTGGCCGCCGCCGCCGCCGTTGATCTCTTTGGCAAGCTCTTTCACGATGTTTCCCGCATGAAGATTTTTTTCTTTTACCAGGTTATCCGAGATCATCACGGTTAAACCGGGTTTGCCATTTACGGTTGAGCCAATTACAAGAAAAAGATCTTCGATCTTATTTTTCAGATCAAAGGCCAGTGTTTTGATCGCATCGGCAGAATTAAGATCAACTTTTTCGGAGATAAAATTAATGCCGTTCTGTTTCAGGATCTTTCCGGCCAGTTCGGTTTGCAATGACTTTCCCTTTTCCCGGATAAAAATTTCAATTTGTTTTGAAAGTTCTGCATTCTCTTCATGTAGCTGCTCAATGCTTTTTGCTATGTCTTTCGGATGCTTTAAAAGTTCCTTGACCTGGTTCAGTGTGCCGATCTGACGGTTGATGAATTCTTCTGCTTTAAGGGCGGTCACTGCTTCGATCCTCCGGATGCCGGCAGCGATCGCGCTCTCGGAAGTGATCTTGAAATAGCCGATCTGCCCGGTCCGCTCCACATGCGTTCCGCCACAGAGTTCAATGGAATAATTTTTATCGAACGTCACTACGCGTACCGTGTCACCGTACTTTTCTCCGAAGAGCGCCATGGCGCCCATCTGTTTTGCCCTGTCGATCGGCATTTCAGTGGAATCACCTTTAATGTTCTCGCGGATCTTTTCATTTACCAGCGATTCTATGATCGAAAGTTCCTCGTCAGTAACTTTTGAGAAATGTGCAAAGTCGAAACGAAGGTGTTCTTCATTCACCAGCGATCCTTTTTGCTCCACATGTTTTCCCAGTACCTTTCTCAGCGCTGCGTGAAGCAGGTGAGTGGCGGTATGATTGTTCATTGTCAGCGTTCGCTTCCGATCATCAACTTTAGCAATGAACGCAGCATTGACAGTTAACGGAAGCCTGTCAGCGTAATGAACGATAAGATTATTTTCTTTTTTCGTATCCGTAATATGGATCTTCTCAGAAGACGATTCCAGGGTTCCGGAATCTCCGGCTTGGCCGCCGCTCTCTGCGTAGAAAGGAGTTTTATCCAGGATGATCTGATACTGTTCCTTTCCTTTCGCTTTTACTTTTCTGTATTTTACAATTTTGGATTTTGATTCCAACGAATCATACCCGACAAATTCCTGATTTTTGGTTCCGGCTGCCTGGTTCTTTGTTTCTATCCAGTCTTCTGTATCAACTTTTGCATCCTCCCGTGAACGGGATTTTTGTTTTTCCATTTCTTTCTCGAAGCCTTTCTCATCAATTTCCAGTTCGTACTGGCGGGCAATAAGAGAGGTCAGATCGACTGGAAAACCATAGGTGTCATATAATTCAAAAACAACTTTTCCGTCAAGCAATTTCTCTTTTCCTGAATTGGAAATGGCAATGCATACATCGTCTATTCTTTTTAATCCCTGTTCCAGCGTGCGGAAGAAGGAAGTTTCTTCTTCTTTAATTACTTTCTGTACAAAAAGCTTTTGAGATTCCAGTTCCGGAAAAAATTCTCCCATCTGGTTGGCAAGTACCGGTACCAGTCGGTGCAGGAATGGTTCTTTGATCCCAAGTGATTGGTATCCGTAACGCACGGCTCTTCTTAAAATCCTGCGGATCACATAACCTGCTCCTGTGTTGGAAGGCAATTGTCCGTCGGCAATGGCAAATGAAATGGCGCGGATGTGATCGGCGATCACACGCATGCCGATGTTGATGAGTTCGGAATTGTGCGTAACGAGTTCAGAGTAGCGAAGTCCGCAGATGTCCTCGATCTTGCGGATGATCGGCTGGAAAACGTCTGTATCGTACGTGGACTTTTTCCCTTGAAGCACCATACACAGGCGTTCAAATCCCATTCCGGTATCCACATGGCGAGCCGGAAGTTTATCGAGCGAACCGTCGGCTTTCCGGTTGAACTCAATGAAAACCAGATTCCATATTTCGATCACCTGCGGATCTCCTTTGTTGACCAGTGTTTTGCCGTCCACTTTTTCGCGATCGCGTTCATCGCGCATGTCTACATGGATCTCGGAACAGGGGCCGCACGGGCCGGTGTCGCCCATCTCCCAGAAATTATCTTTTTTATTGCCGTTGATGATCCGGTCTTTCGGAACATAACTTTTCCAGCAGTCGGATGCTTCCTGGTCGAAAGGAATATTTTCCTGGGGGCTTCCTTCAAAAACCGTAACATATATTTTGTCGGGAGAAATTCTATATACACTTGTCAGAAGTTCCCACGCCCATTTGATCGCCTCTTTCTTAAAGTAGTTTCCAAAGCTCCAGTTGCCCAGCATTTCAAACAGGGTGTGGTGGTACGTGTCGATCCCAACTTCTTCCAGGTCATTGTGCTTTCCGGAAACACGAAGGCATTTCTGCGTATCGGCAATGCGCGGAGATTTTATAGCGGCGTTGCCTAAAAATAAATCCTTAAACTGGTTCATGCCCGCGTTGGTGAACATCAGGGTAGGGTCATTCTTTACTGTCAGCGGAGCGGAAGGAACGATCTCGTGGTCCTTGCTGCGGAAATATTCTAAAAACTTTTCTCTGACCTTGGCTGACTTCATCTTAATTATTGTTTTTCCTTGCCTGCTTACCAATTACTAATCTGTAACGAATATTACAAATCTATACTTTAATTCGATCTTTTTCTTTGTTTAATAATTCAAGGTTCAATACGCGTTTGAACTTTACTTCAGTTCTTCCAAAGGCGATTAATATCCCCAGTTTATGATTAGAGTTATTCAAATAATTTGAAACCTGATCAAAATCTCTTTTTAGAAACCGGTCTCTTGATTTTAGTTCAACAACAATCTTGTCATCAATCAGGAAATCAAAAAAATCCTTTTCAATAACTTCACCGTTAAACTTTAAAGGCGCATAAAGATTTTCCTTGTAAGGTAATGTCTTTTTCTTGAAGGCAATTCCGCATGCTTTATGATAGGCAATTTCTTTGTGTCCGCCTCCTAGCTCATTATACACTTCAAATGCACAACCAATGATCTGGTAACTGATGTCTGGATATAGAAGTTCCGGCTTCATTCGTAAAATTCGTAACTGATTTGCAATTGGTATGCAATGACATTTGCAAAAATAGATTTTTTATCTAACTTTGCCGTCAATTATTAAGAGATGTCGAAGATAAAGTACCGTTTCAACACACATTCACTGACCTATGAAAAAGTAGGATTTAGCTGGAAAAAAATTGTGCTGAAGGTGTTGTCATCGCTTGGCATCGGTATCGTGTTTGCGGCAATCATTGTTGTATTTGCTTATCGGTATTTACCTTCCACAAAGGAAAAAATGCAGAAGCGCGAGATCGAATGGATGACCTATCAATATGACATCCTCAATAAAAAATTAAGCCAGGTACAGACCGTGCTGGGCGATATTCAGAAACGCGATGACAATATTTACCGAATGGTGTTTGAAGCCGACCCGATCCCGGATGATATCCGAAAAGCAGGTTTCGGAGGTGTAGACCGTTATAAGGAGCTGGAGGGATACGAGAACTCAAAAATAATTTCCGCCACCATGCAGCGCCTGGACCAGGTTTCAAAGCAAATGTACATTCAGTCAAAGTCATTTGACGAAGTGGTGAAGATGGCAAAGAACAAAGAACAGATGCTTGCCTGTATTCCTGCCATTCAGCCGATCTCCAACAAAGACCTCAAGCATGAGCCTTCCGGATACGGTATGCGGATGCATCCTATATATAAGTATTCAAAGTTTCATGCAGGAATGGATTTTACGGCAAACCCCGGAACAAAAATTTATGCCACCGGCGACGGCGTTGTTGAATTGGCGGAATATGGTTCCGGCTATGGAAATCACGTGATCATCAATCACGGGTACGGATACAAAACGCTTTACGGCCATATGGAGACCATCATTGCCCGTGTGGGCCAGAAGGTAAAGAGGGGAGAGCTGATCGGATTGGTCGGCAATACGGGTTTGTCAGCCGGGCCGCACGTACATTACGAAGTCCATAAGAACGGAGATCCCGTGAATCCGGTTAACTTCTATTACAACGATCTTTCTCCTGCCGAATACAAGCAGATGATCGAAATCTCTTCCCGCGCATCGCAGTCGTTCGACTAAAACTGCTTACCAATTACAGATCGTTGCGAATGTACTAATCCGTGTTTGGGAAATTTGAATTTTGAACAATCGATTAAACCGTGTAACCACATTGGTTTGTATTTTGAATTTTGATATTTGAAATTTATTTGTGATTTGTTATTTGATGTTTGTAATTTTGGTAGTAATAATTAATCGGTAATAATTTGCCGGATTAAAATCTCTGCCTACATTTGTCTTTCATTCGTACATTAGTATATTCGTACAGATTCGCTATTCGTAGATTCCATGCCGTACAAAGAAAAAGAACCCGTAAAACTTTTTTACACCATTGGTGAGGTGGCGAAGATGTTCAAGGTCAGAACTTCGCACATCCGTTTCTGGGAAAAAGAGTTTGACATCCTTAAGCCGAAAAAAAATAAGAAGGGCAACCGCCTGTTCACCAAGGAGGATCTGGATAACCTGCATATCATCTTTCACCTGGTAAAAGAGCGCGGCTTCAAGCTGGAAGGCGCCAAGAAAAAGCTCAAGCAGAACCGCGAGGAAGTGGTCAACTCCGTAGAAATGGTGCGGTCGCTGAAAAGGGTGAAAGAGTTCCTGATCGAGATGAAAGAGAACCTCTGAGCTATCTTACAACAAATTTCTTGCTGATGTATTTATCGTTGCTGGAAGCAGTGATAAATTTCTTTGAAAGAGCTAATGGGGTATGCTCATTTTGTTAATCACTGATAGCTAATTCCTAATGGCTAATCGCTTGTTGTCTCAGTGAGAAAAATCACCTTATAAAATATAACTTTATTGGTTTTATTTCGTAAGTTTGAATTGTAGGAATAAGCGAGGCTATAACATTTTAAATATTGAACGAATTCACTATAAAAAATAGAATATTGTCTTTTAGACGGGTATTTCGTCGAAAAATATCAACATCTTGTCGAAAAGTCGGAAAGGGGTATATATATGGATATAAAAGTACGTATGTTTAATACATGGAAATACATGATCTATCTCAGGTATTTTCAAATTGCTCATAGATGAAGAAACATTTACTCATAGCTGTTTTACTTCTCACCACATTTCTCAACGCTGATTTTATTTTTGCGCAGGAGAGGAAAATGAATTTTCCTATAATTTCAAAAGACATTGTACAGAGTAGAATTGGATTTATTGACAGTGTAAGGAGTGCGGATTTCAATACACAACAGCAGGATAATTTGCATTTTAAATTGCTTCTTGAGCAAGGTTATTCAAGAGAGTATGTAGACAGTTTGCGTTTGGCGGCGGACCCTGCTCTTCATTTGGGTCCGGCTTTTGAAAATGAAGTCGGGCTAAATCAATTATATCAGAATGGAGATTATCAGAACAGTCAGAAAAATAATAATCCTGGTTTGAATCCTGTTCCATTTGTAACCGGTGCTGAACAGAATTGTTTGAATGGCATTATCGTTTGTGCTCAATCCTACACACAAACCACTTCCTATACTGGTCATGGTACTGTTCAAGAGGTTAATGGAACGTGCCTGGGAGGAAAAGAAACAAATTCTGTTTGGTATATTTTTACTGTTCAAGCTAGTGGCACCTTTGGCTTTTCGATCAATACGGCAAAGGATTATGACTATGCGCTTTATAATATTTCTCCTACCGGCGCGCCTTATTTCGGCATAGGCGGATGTAATAATATACCGACCAACTTACCTATACGCTGTAATTTCTCTTCTCAGTTTGGTCTCACCGGTATGAAACCCCCTCCCGGTATCGATCCTTCAGATCCTTCTGTTCCGGCATCAGGAGGCAAGTGGTGTTCTGAACTAGCTGTTACTGCAGGGCAAACGTATGCGCTGATCGTAGATAACTGGTCGGCTGATGCAACCGGATATACACTAAGCTTTACTACGGGTGTGGGCTACGCATCTATATTTGATAATATAGCCCCGACTATTGCAAGCATTAGCTATAACTGTGATAAAACAGTGACGCTTACTATGTCAGAGCAGGTCCTCTGCAGCTCTATTCATACAGATGATTTTACTATTACCGGACCGGGCGGCGGTATGACCGTAGTGAGTGCCGCCGGTGTTGGTTGCGGAACAAGTAATATTACAAACCAGATTACTCTTCAAATTGGGGGTTCAACTTTACCCGGTGTCTATACTGTAAATGTAAATCCAGGTGTTACTGATGGAAATACATTATTAGATAAATGCGGTAATGCGTTAGCCACTGGAGCAACAAAAACATTCCAATATGTTGCTCCGATAAATATTACAGCAAGCCCAACTACATTCTGCACTGCCGGTGCTGCCGTTACATTAACTGCAACAGGGGCTGTTGCGAGTACTGCCAATATTTATTCATTGATGCCGGGCAGCCTGACCACTGGATCAAATGGTGCCGGAACCGGAACCTTTAATGTTAACCCAATGTCATCGATGACCTATAATGTATCTGTTACCTATGGAGGCTGCACACAAATTGCCCATGTGGATGTTACTTTGCTCAATGGAGTTGTTGTTACTATAAATCCCGTCAACCCTACTATTTGCAGCGGATCGGTCTTGTTGCAAGCTACCGCAACGGTTGGTGGTGCGCCCTGTCCTACCTGTACTTTTCTTTGGAGCAATGCGGCAACCACTCCTAACATAAATGTTGGAGCAGGATCGTACAACGTTACTGCTTCTTTAACGGGTTGTTCTTCCAGTTCTGCTTCTTCAACAGTAACGACTGCGTCAGTAGGGGCTAGTTCAATTTGTAATATTTATTATGTATCACCTGACGGCACCGGAACAGGGTTGACAAAATCCGATCCTACGGATCTGTTATCTGCGATCTCACTTGCGTCCTGCCAAAATGCAATTATAAAAATGCAGGTGGGTACATATGATATTACCGACAGTATAAATGTTGGAAGTTATTTAACCATTGAAGGCGGTTATAATACCGGATTTACTACAAAGACCAGTGATATGACCGGAACAGGCAATACCACACGTATTGTAAAAGATGCTTCGCATAATGGTTCTGGTTATAATGTGGTGGGATTTAAAATAACACCGGGCGCTACCGGTTTCCGGCTTCAGGATCTGCGAATTGAGCTGCCGGATGAAGCAACTGGTACCCAGCTGACGAATTTTGGAATAAAACTGGGAGCGGGTTGTACCTCCTATAATATTGTTCGGTGTTATATTGATGCAGGTACCGGGGCAAATTAAATTTGATTGATAAATATTGGACACGGATAGAACAGGGTAAGGGAGAATAAAAGAAAGATGAAAAAACAAGTACACATAGTTTTATTTTTCTTGTGCTTGATGGCAGTGAAAAGCTATGCCGTTAATCTTCCTACTTCCGGCGCTGCACCAGCAAATGCCTGCGGAAACAATATCACGGTTTATGATAACGGAGGATCGGCCGGGAATTATACCGATAATAATGACGCGTATATTGTACTAAATGCTACTGGAGTTGCCAGTATAACTATTTCAGGAACTTATAATACAGAATCGGGTTATGATGGTTTCATTTTATATGATGGAGCCGGAACGGGAGGAACGGTATTAAACTCCTGGTCTGGTGCAGGAAGCATGAGTTATACCGGTAATTGCGGGCAAACTTTAACAATTGAATTTACTTCAGATTATATGGTATGTAATTATGCCGGGATCGCATTAAATGTTACCTATTCCGGCTCTTGCACGAATTATACAAATCTTGTGAATGTGCCCTCTTCAGGAAATAATTCCATAGCATGCGGAACCAATTCAATTTTATATGACAATGGCGGCAGCGGAAGTAATTATTCCAATGGCGTTGATGGGTATACGGTGATCAATTGCGCTGCGCCGGGCCAGGTAAGTTTATGCGGTATCGGGAATACTGAAAACTCGTATGATTACATCTACATTTATAGCGGCGTTGGTACAGGAGGTACACTTTTGGCCAGTTATACCGGATTAGGAAAAAATATTAGCTATACCGGCGCTGTGGGCCAAACACTGACGGTCAGGTTCTACTCCGATGGTTTGGTTACGGAATCCGGTTTCTATATCAATGTTACCTATCTTGCCATGTGTTGTATTCCGCCTACAATTACTGGCACAACCCCAGGCACACGATGTGGAACCGGAACAGTGGTATTAGGTGCTACCGCCAGTGCAGGTACTATTAACTGGTATGCGGCACCCACCGGAGGCGTTTCTCTGGGAACAGGAACAAGTTTTACAACTCCAAGTATTTCCTCAACTACAACTTATTATGTGGATGCAACAGGTAGTTGCACCACTGCATCAAGAACACCTGTGACGGCAACTGTTGTTCCTGCGGCAAGCGTTACAACACAGCCGGTAGCGACTTCGGTCAACTCTGGTTTAACAGCATACTTTTCTGTTGTGGCAACCGGTGCTTCGGCTTATCAATGGCAATACAACGGAATCAACGTAGCCAACGGAACACCTGCTAATGCAGTTTATTCCGGTGCAACAACAGCCAACCTGACCATTAACGGAGCCATTGCGGCCGGAACATATAATGCCGGCGGCGGATACAGATGCGTTGTTACCGGGAATGCGCCCTGCGGCACTGTTAATTCCAATGCGGCTGCTTTAACAGTGAACCCTGCCGGTTATTGTACCCCGGATAATTTTGGTACTAACTGCACCGGTGATTTTATTAATGAAGTACAATTAAACACTTTAGATAACTCCAGCGCTGGTACGGGCTGTACGGGCGGGGGAACTGAATTTACCTATTATACTACACCAACCACCAGTTTAAACAGAGGTTCAGTTTATACTTGCGCTATCCAGGAAAAAGGAACTACGACAGGGGTAAATTATGGATTGGCTGTGTGGGTGGATTTTAATGACAATGGAAGTTTTGCCGATGCAGGTGAATTCTTTTTAGTAGGTAATGCTTTCCCTGGAAATGCAACCACTACTTTTGTACGAACAGTTGCTATTGCTGTACCCGCGACTGCAACGATCGGGGCAACAAGAATGAGAGTAAGATTTGTACGAAACGTTGTCCTGACGAGTGCAATGAGTTGTGTTTCCGGGGGCGTATCCGGAGAAACGGAAGATTATTTAATTACCATTACAGAAAGAGTTGGAAACGGGTATGGTGTTTATTCGCCTGATGGATCAGGAGTTGCCGGCATACGGGATTGTGAAATTTATGCACTGGGTGGTGCCTCTGGAGTTGGCTGTAGATTATGCACGCCGGCTGATGCAGGTTATGTATCTCCTTTGATCTCTACTTACCCGGTGATCACTGCCGATAATGTTTCCTGCACGAATACCAGTATGACCATTTCTACCGCACAAGCCGGAGCAACGTGGGTAAATGAGGTGCAGGCAGGAAGCGGAACTTTTTCAGCCGGAACAAATGTGACGGCAGCTTCTGTAACAGGAACCTATAGTGCTGTAGACCGAAAAACCATTCGGTTGACAACCAGCAAAAGCATCAGGCAAAACATAATTCTTGAATCATTTGAATCCGGTGGTGCATCCATACCGCCGCCAACCGGATGGTTCACAAACGCATATCCCGACGGCACGCACTCTGCAGGTGTGTTTAATCCTCACCTGGGAGCAGTTCCTCTTGCGGGCGGTGGATTATGGAACGCGGCTTATGTATTTGACTATAATACAGCTTTGGGTGCCGATGCATGGTTGTACACACCCGGAATTGCAATGACGGCCGGCACACAATATTGGATTGGATTCTGGCATGCTGAATTTAACGGTTTGTGGCCTGAGAGATTGGAAATGAAGGTAGGAACCGCCCAAACAAAAGCCGGACAACCTACTTTTATTAAAGACTATTCAACAGCAGCGCATGGTACTGCCTGGTCATACGATAAACAGCCATATACCCCTGGGGCCAGCGGAACAAATTATTTTTCTTTCCACTGTTATTCCCTTCCGAACGAGGATTGGGAGCAAGTAGATTCTGTTCAGGTTTGGAAATATTCTCCGACTATTGACTATACCGATTTTGTAAACATCATGATGGGTCCGCCGGCACCCGGCGCTGTGCTTGGTGTTACCAATGTTTGCCCCGGCTCCTATAATTTCAGCGCGTCAGCGGTAGGCACACCCGGTTTTCAGTATCACTGGACAGTTAATACAGTTAGTGGAAATACCCCGACTATTGCTACTCCTGATTCCAGTTCAACAAGTATTTTCTTTCCAAATAATACTGCCGGTAATTTAAATTATACGGTAACCTTACAGGTAACATCAGAATGCTGTGGAAATTTGGCTCCTATTAATTACGCTGTATTGGTTTATCCTCAGCCGGCTACTCCTACTGCTTCTGCAGCAAATCCAACACCTTGCCCGGGCAGTTCGGTGTATTTAAATGCAACAGCACCCGGCAATTGCACTTTTAACTGGTACGATGCAATAACCGGAGGAAATTTGTTGGGTACAGGACCTAATTTTCTTGTAAACCCGGTAGTGCTCGGATCAACAAGCTATTATGTTGAAGCGGTGGATGTGCATGGATGTGTGAGCATACCCAGACAGACAGTCACTGTTACCGGCACTGCAATACCTGCACCTGCGGTTGTGAATGGTTCCGCATGCGGGGCAAGTAATATTTCTTTGGGAATCAGCGGTGCAACATCCGGATATATTTATAACTGGTATTCAGGTTCATGTAACGGAGCACTGCAGCAATCCAGCGCTGCAACTGTATTCATTCCTTATGTTACAACCACTACTCAATATTATGTAAGTGCAACAGCGCCCGGTTGTCTTGAAAGTAATTGCTCACCTGTAAATGCAACAATTGGGGTGCCGGCTAACCCGCTTATCTGGTTGGGTGCAGTAGCAGGAGCAAACAACTGGTTTAACACGGCCAACTGGACAGGAGGATGTTTGCCAACCTGTGCAGATGATGTTCAAATACCCAAAACAGCCATTAACCCTAACATTGGTTATGCAGGAGCAGTTGCTGCTTGTCATAGTATTATTTTAGGTTCGGGAGGAACTCCACAGCCAACACTTACCTTCACTGACGATAAAGCCGAGTTGGATGTTTGCGGTGATTTCACACAGAGAGGTGTTCTTGCAAGTACTTCAACCAACCATAATGAAAAAGTTGTTTTCATGGGATCTTCAGCTCAGAACTATATCAAGTCAAGTACAGCATCAGGTAATTTTATTAATGCGGTACTTAACAACTCCGCTTCTTTGCCTTTACTTGCAATTAAAGACTCTGTAGGGTTTCAAGACTTCACCGTTGACTCCAGTTTCATGTTTCAGAACGGAGTGGTAACCACGGAAGGAGGAAAAAAACTGGTTATTAATAACAGTTATGCAAGTTCTTCACTTGGAGGTTATGGGGTAGGTAACAGCAATTATGTTTATGGAAGAATAACCCGAAAAATAGTTGGCGGAAGATCGTATGATTTTCCTGTAGGAGGCAATCCTTCTACCGCCACTTCTGGCCAGTATCCTTACGAACTGATGAATCTTAATTTAAATTCCTTCAACGCAACCGCGCATTTTATTACAGTTTCATTTGAGAACCCGGTCAATTATAATGGAACCGGGCTTCCGATAACCGAACAAGGGGGTCAATATTCCACGGTGGTGGATGTGGGAGGTATTAATGCAACGACCGGTTATACAGCAGGCAGAGGAGGTGTATGGACGGTATTCACTGAAAATAATTCCAACGAAATTTATTCAAATCCACCTGCAGACTCAACCGCGTCCTATATTATGACGCTATATGGCAGAAACTTCAATACAGTAGGTTTCCCGACAACCGGAAATCATTATTCAATAGTAAAAAGAAATACTTTCTGCCCGGGTGCATGGTCACTCTTTAGTTCGGTGTTTCAAGGTAGTTCTGTTCTTGGCGGTACGATCATAGCCACCAGGAAAACATTTTCTAATTTTTCTCAGTTTGCTATAGTGTATAACACGGATCCTAGCGGCTTGCCTGTTGACCTGGTCACCTTTGACGCAACCTGTGTTGATCACAGCACACTTTTAACATGGGCAACAGCCACTGAAAATAATAACAGTTATTTTACTCTTGAACGAAGCTGTGATGAAAATTATTTTCACTACGAACCCATTGCAACCATTCCGGGTGCCGGCAACAGTTCAACGCTGAAAGAATATTCATATACGGATCATGAAGCGCCGGGCACCTGTTTCTATCGACTGTCACAAACGGATTACAGCGGAATGTCTACGGAGTTTGCCCCGGTCTCGATCAATTGTAAAGAAAATGCTGATTTCAATTTTGTGGGTGTATTACCTAATCCCGCAGATAATGAGGTCAATGTGCTTTACACGGATGCGCAAAAAGAAAATGTTTATTTGAGCATCACCGATATGCTTGGCCAGCCGATAACGACAGCAAAAGTTCTGTCTGACCCCGGCTTGAATAAAATTACAGTTGACCTGACCAATTATACAGCCGGCGTGTATTTTGTAAAAGTTTACAATGACAATAAATCGTTTATAAAAAGAGTAGTTAAAAAATAAATGATGTTGAACGCATTATTAAATAAAATGAGATCTCCGGAATTCCGTCCAATAACGGGTTTGAAGCATTTATTTGTTTCCGGTTTTTTTATTGTGTTCTTTTTAAATTCAAATGTTGTTTTTACACAAACCTATACCCAAAGTACTACTACCTACTCATGGGATGCAGTTGCTGGAACAGCAGTTACAGGTACCAGCTGCGATGATTGCAGGTATGCGATACCATTACCTTTTAATTTTACATTTTTTGGAACTGTATACACTGCAGGAACTAATGTTGATGTAAGTACAAACGGCTGGTTATCATTTACCACGCCTCAGGCTTCTTCATATTGGACAAACGCTTGTCTACCCAACGCTGCTGCCCCTATGAATTTAGTTGCTGCCTATTGGGATGATATTGCATTTTACTCTGGATGCGGGTCTGCTTCATGGAAGTATCAAACCATCGGAACAACTCCCAACCGGAGATTTGTTATTACCTGGAATAATTTTGTTTCTTCTTCTGATTATACTTGGTACTGTACTAACTATGTCTCTACAGAAATCAAACTTTTTGAGACATCAAATATTATTGAGGTGCATGTAAAGGAAAGTAATTTATATCCTTCAACAACCTCCGGAACCATTGGAATACAAAATGCAACAGGTTCGGCGCCGGCATACCAGGCAGTTTGTAATTCAAATCCCGGTAGTTTATCGGCTTGGCGATGGACTCCTACCGTTACCAATACGATTACCACATCAACCACCATTGCAGGTTCTCCTTTCTGTGACGGGGGGGCAGTGAGCGTTCCGTTTACAAGTACCGGTACTTTCACCGGCAATACATACACGGCACAGTTGTCTAATTCAGCTGGTAGTTTTGCAAGCCCCACCAGTATTGGTACATTGGTAAGCAATGCAAATTCAGGTACTATTTCCGCAACCATACCCGGAGGTACAGCAGCAGGTGCGGGCTATAGAATCAGGGTTGTAAGTAGTTCTCCGGTTGTAACAGGCACGGATAACACCGTTAATTTAACCGTAAACAATGTTCCAACTGTAGCCGCAATTGGCGGCGGTGCAGCCAGCGTATGTGTTTCCACTACAACTCCTGCCTTTACAGATGCTACGGCGGGCGGCACATGGTCTATCACGAATGGAACGGGTACGGCTTCTATTACTGCGGGCGGGGTTGTTACAGGCCTGACTGCCGGTTCTGTAACGGTGAACTATGCAGTAACAAATGGATGCGGTACAACAACAGTCACTAAAGCACTTACAGTAAATAATCCACCAGCCGTAGCGGCAATTACCGGCGGAGCAACTAATGTTTGCGGCTCCCCTTCAGGATCAACCCCTGCCTTTACAGATGCGACGGCAGGCGGTACATGGTCAATAACAAACGGAACAGGTGCTGCTTCCATCACTGCAGGAGGAGTTGCAACCGGAACAGCTGCCGGATCAGTTACAGTTAACTATGCAGTAACTACGGGTGGTTGTACAACCACCGTAACCACTCCGCTTACAGTAGATGCAACACCGGTTGTTCCCGCAATAGGAGGCGGAGCAGCTTCCGTTTGCATAGGCGGTACAACCCCTGCTTTTACGAATGCCACAGGTGGAGGAACATGGTCAATTACTAATGGACCAGGAACTGCAACAATAAATAGTTCAGGAGTTGCTACAGGTGTCGCTCTTGGTGCAGTTGTCGTTAATTATGCAGTCACAAATATTTGCGGCACGGTGACCAGAACATATTCACCGCTTACCGTTACCGCGGCGGTTGCTGTTAATGGAGGCCCTGATCAATACCTGTGCAGCGGAACAGTTTCAGCAACCATGGCTGCTACCGGTTCAGGCACATGGACAAAAGTAAGCGGCGCTGCTTGTACCATTACCACTCCCGGAGCTACGAATACGACTATTACCGGTTTAGCAAGCGGCACGTATGTTTTCCGCTGGACAACGGGTTGCGGTTATGATGATGTAGTGGTTGTGATCAAGTGATCTTTCCTTTAAAATAGGATTCTGCTAGGGGAAACTCGAAAAACTCAAATCTCAAAAAACAAAACACAAATAATTCCCAATTACCAATATTCAAATAAACACAACAAGGCAAAAACGTATTCTTTTGGAATTTTGTATTTGAGATTTATAATTTATTTGTCATTTGATGCTTGTGTATTGAGATTTTAGAGGTGTCCTTATGTTTCTTTTATTTTCTCAATCAAAAGCCTAGTGTATGAAGAATCGCACGGTTAAATATTTTGTTCGTAAGGCTGTTTTTTCTTGCTGTAAATTTTGTAAATCAGTATTTAGTATTTACCTTTAGCACATTCAATTAAATTAATTCTTATGGGAAAATTTACAAAGCGTTTTATTCTATTTGTTTTCCTGGGATTTGCGTTTTCACTTCATGCCCAAACGCTTACCAATCAGCAGCAGCAAACGGTAAATACACTTTTTGCAAATAAAACAGAAGTGTGTTTTAAGTTTAATATTACTTCACGAGCTGAGATCAATACGCTCACAAGAATTATCTCTATTGATGATGTAAAAAATAATGTGGTGTATGCTTATGCAAATCAAGGAGAGTTTACAAAATTTTTACTGCTGAATTATTCCTATACTATTTTGCCGAACCCCAACACGCTGCAGAAGGTCAAAATGCAGAAGACCTCTTCGTTAAAAGGCATGCAATTGGATTCCTGGAGCGCCTATCCGACGTATACTGCGTATGAAGCGATCATGAGCCAGTTTGTGACAGACCATCCCTCCATTTGCAAACTGGTAAACATAAAAACACTGGCAAGCGGAAGAAAATTACTGGTTCTTAAAATAAGCGATAATATTAATGTGAAAGAAGATGAGCCCGAGTTTTTATATAGCTCCTCCATGCACGGGGATGAAGTAGCAGGATATGTAGGGATGCTGAATTATATAGACTATCTTCTGACCAACTATGGAACCGATCCGCGGGTTACTAATCTGGTAAACAGCGAGGAGATATGGATCTGCCCGCTTGCCAATCCGGATGGCACCTATAAAGGAGGAAATAGCACTGTAAATGGCGCGGTAAGGTATAATGCGAATAATGTTGACCTGAATCGAAACTATCCTGATCCGGCGGCAGGCCAGCATCCGGATGGAAATGCATGGCAGCCGGAGACTCAGGCATTTATGGGTTTCGCCGATACAATGAATTTTGTAATGTCAGCTAATTTTCACGGGGGAGCAGAAGTTGTAAATTATCCATGGGACACATGGGCAGCAGCGACCGCGGATAACAACTGGTGGGTGCGTGAATCTAAAAAATATGCAGATACCGCACAGGCAAATGGCCCATCTGGATATTTTACCAGTGTTGCTTCAAGCGGTTATATAAATGGATATGCCTGGTATACCATTACCGGAGGCCGTCAAGATTATATGAATTATTTCAAACATTGCAGAGAGGTTACTATAGAAATATCCAACACTAAAATTTTACCAGCCACATCATTAACAACTAATTTTAATTCCAATATTCGTTCATGGCTGAATTACATGGAAGAAGCATTGCACGGAATTCGTGGAATAGTAACCGACTCCTGCTCTGGCCAGGCTGTCCGGGCAAAAGTATTTATCAGCGGCCATGACCATGACAGTTCGGAGGTGTATTCGGCATTGCCTGTTGGAGATTATCATCGCCCGATCTACCAGGGAACTTACAATGTAACGTATTCCGCTCCCGGTTATCAGACCAGAACAATTAATGGAATTGTAGTTACCAACGGAAATGCGACTGTGAAAAATGTTTTATTAAAGCCAATCGTCACTCCAACGGTTACATCAACCATATCTCCAACTTCCCCTTCGGTTTGTCTGGGAAGTACTGCTACTTTTAACGCAAGTGCAGTGAACGGGGGAGCAACTCCTGTTTATCAGTGGCAGGTGAATGGCGTAAATACAGGAACGAACAGTTCAACATTTTCATCTTCATCCTTAACGAACGGGAATGTAGTTACCTGCATAATAAATTCTTCGAACATTTGCGCAGCTGGCAACCCGGCAACTTCTAATAGTGTAACGGTTACGGTAAACGCGCTGCCCACGGTTACTGTCACGGCCAGTTCGTCCACAGTATGCGCGGGATCTTCAGTTACATTATCCGGAAGCGGAGCAACATCGTATGCATGGTCAGGTGGAATAACGAATGGAGTTGGATTTGTACCAACATCAACTACCACCTATACGGTTACGGGAACAAACGGAAACGGATGTACTAATACGGCAACAAAAACAATTACAGTAAATCCGTTACCTACTGTTACGGTTACGGCAAGTTCATCCACGGTATGTGCCGGATCTTCGGTCACCTTATCCGGCAGCGGAGCCAGTTCTTATGTATGGACCGGGGGAGTAACAGATGGAGTTGGATTTGTACCGACGTCAACCACTACATACACCGTTACAGGAACAACGGCAAGCGGATGTTCCAATAAAGCTACGAAAACAATTACCGTAAATCCTCTTCCAACGGTTACTGTTACGGCCAGTTCATCTACTGTTTGCGCAGGGTCTTCAGTTACATTATCCGGAAGCGGAGCCACATCGTATGTATGGTCAGGGGGAATAACGAATGGAATCGGATTTGTTGCCACATCGACAACCACATACACTGTTACAGGAACAAATGGAAACGGCTGCACAAATACGGCAACAAAAACGATCACAGTAAATCCGTTACCTACTGTTACGGTTACGGCAAGTTCATCCACGGTATGTACTGGGTCGTCGGTCACCTTATCCGGAAGCGGAGCAACATCGTATGCATGGTCGGGAGGAATAACCAATGGAGTTGGATTTGTGCCGACAACAACTACGACCTATACGGTTACAGGAACCGGTGCAAACGGATGTTCCAATAAAGCAACGAAAACAATTACAGTAAGCCCGCTGCCCACCCTTACCGTTACTGCAAGTTCATCCACTGTGTGTGCAGGATCATCGGTTACCTTATCCTGCAACGGAGCGACCTCGTATGTATGGTCAGGCGGAATAACAAATGGAGTTGGATTTGCAGCGACATCAACCACAACCTATACGGTTACAGGCACCAATGCAAGCGGATGTACCAAAACGACAACAAAAACAATTACTGTAAATCCGTTGCCTACTGTTACTGTCACCGCAAGTTCGAGCACGGTATGTGCGGGATCATCGGTGACATTATCCGGAAGCGGAGCAACGTCATATGTTTGGTCGGGCGGAATAACGAATGGAGTTGGATTTATTCCAACATCAACCACTACATACACCGTTACAGGAACAAACGCAAACGGATGTTCCAAAACGGCAACGAAAACGGTTACTGTAAATCCATTGCCGACAGCAAACGCGGGTCCTAATTATACAATTTGCCCTTCAGATTTAGTTTCAATTACAGCATCCGGCAATGGATCGTTCGCATGGTCTCCTTCGACGGGGCTCAGCAATGCATCCATTTCAAACCCCGTTGCAAATCCTTCGGTTACTACAACATATACACTTGCTGTTACCAACAGTTGCGGCACAGCGACCAGCGTGATGACCATCACAACAGGTAGCAGCCCTTCGGTAAATGCCGGGAACAATGCTGTTGTTTGTCCTGGCGGAAATACTGCATTGAATGCAAGCGGCAGCAGCGGAACGTATGCATGGTCACCTTCGGCAGGTTTAAGCAATGCTACTATTGCAAATCCCGTTGCAAGCCCAACGGTTACAACTATCTACACGGTTACACTGACGGCAAGTTGCGGTACAGCAACGGGTACAGTTATGGTAACGGTTGATGTAAGTCCCACTATTTCTATAAGCGGAAATACATCGATATGTAACGGCAATTCGATCTCGCTCAATGCTTCAGGCGGTACAAGTTATGTTTGGGCACCGGGAGGGCAATCCACTGTCAGCATTATTGACAGCCCGACAGCTTCAACCACGTATACGGTTACAGGAACAAATGCAAACGGATGTACTAATACAGCATTAACAACTGTTACTATTTTGGCTCCCATTACCAATTCATTTACTATCGTGGCGCCTAATTGCGGCAACAATGACGGAACAACATCAGCATTAGCGGCGGGAGGCAGCGGAAATTATAATTATTTGTGGAACACAACCCCTGCTCAAACAACTGCTACTGTAACCGGATTAACCGGGCAGCCTACACAGACACTTATTGTTACTATTTCCGATATTGGAGGGTGTGCACTCAATGATACGGCTCTTGTAAACTGTGTAACTGGAATAGATCCGTTTGCAGATCCTGATTTACACTTTGTAGTTTTCCCTAATCCCAGCAATGGAATTTTCAATGTAGAAGGAAGCAATAACAATCGCCAATTCAAAATAGAAATCTACAATTTGTTTGGTGAAAAAATTTACCAAAGTGCAAGCGCTGATCAAAAATCCGTAATTGATATTTGCTTTCAGCCTGAGGGCGTTTATTTTCTTAAAATTATTAATCCGGATGGCAGCTTGATAATAAAGAAAATAATCAAGGAATAGGAATTTACTTCATTGGGATAAAGAGTAGTGGTTGGGTTTTAACGATAATCCTTTCACAAATTTTATCAGGGCTTTTTTTTGCGTGGGATTTTTTCCACGCAGAGAGCGCAAAGACCCAGCCCGCAGAGGAACACGGAGAAACTACAGGTGTTTTTACCAATGCCGAATTTGTCATACACCCCGTGCGAAGTTGTAATGAAGAACAAAGAAAGAAAATAGTTACCTTTGTGCCTGAATGGGTCTTATTTTTGAATGGGATATTAATAAAGCAAAGGCAAATGTTGTAAAACATAATGTTTCTTTTGAAGAGGCTGCAACGGTGTTTGGCGATGAACGTTCTTTAACTATTGATGATACAGCTCATTCAACGCAGGAAAAAAGAAAAATCACGCTTGGCCGCTCTTTAAATAAGCATTTATTAGTGGTGATACATACAGAGCGTGGAGCCCACATCCGGATCATTAGCGCCCGAAAGGCATCACGTAAGGAAAAAAGACAATATGAGAAATAGACATCATCAAAAAGAAATGCTTCCTGAATATGATTTCAGCAATGGAGTTAGAGGAAAGTATGCCAAACGGTTTGTTGCAGGAACCAATTTGATTGCCCTTGCTCCAGACGTGGCAAAATTTTTTCATGACTCTGATTCTGTAAATGAGATGCTTCGGGTGGTCGCAAAAATTCTTCAGCAGTCTAAAAAACACGCTGCATAAAAGTGAGTTAGGGTGATGTTTTAAAACACTGAGCCACAACCGGCGCTAAATATTGAGATGATTGCCATCCCTTTTTTCCTTTTGGTGATGTGATGATTATAAGGCAGTAATCTTTTACAAAATTTATCGAAGCTTTTTCTTTGCACGGGTTATTGTGTTGTGTGACATTTTTTTTCACGCTCCGAAGGAGTCCCTTCGGGACAGAGTGCGCGGAGGAGTGCGCGCAGGGAATGCAGGAGAAAGTACAGATTATTTATATCCTATGAGTTGTAACGCCTATTATTCTATGTGGTATTTCGTTTTCAGTCGTAGATCTTACTTGCTCTGCGTTCTTTGCGGTTTACCTTTTGCCTTTTCTTTGCGTGAAATCGTTCACTTCTCGATACTTTCGTTCCAGAGCGAACGAAAACTCGAAGTGACGGATAGCTTTGGTAAGCATCCCTTTTTATAGTGCCAATTCAAAGTTAGTGATTTGATTGATTTTTAATTGATTTTGTTTTTTGTATTCTATTGGTGTTTGTCCATTAAGTGATTGATGAGGTCTAT
>JAHEYJ010000145.1 GCA_023251675.1 Bacteroidota bacterium | reverse complement strand
TGCTAACCAGTATATATCTTAAAAAGAATGTGAATGAAAAATGCAGGGAAAAATTGACAAGGAAAAGCTGGTAATAGGATTTATAGGTAATGATTTCATCATCAAGTATGAGCATAAAAAAAATAATAATCGACCCGATGAGAGAAATAAGAAGCGTCTGCCCCAATTCCTTTAGCCTGGATTTATGAAAAATATCTTTATACGCTCCTGTTGACGCGTAAAGAAATATCCAGAAAAGCGGAATGATCAAAAGGCCTAAATAAAATTTCTTTCCGAATTCGATCGGTACCTCCATGCCGAATTTTACACTTTCGATATAGATCTTCCTGAAAATATAAAATGAAACCCATGCAGCAGAAGCAGAAAATACATCAGCTGTTATGTGCTTAACTATTTGAATTGTTTTCTTAGGCATGAACAAAGAGCGGGTGTTCAACGCGAAGGCGCAGGCAATATTTGGCGAATTATACTGGGAGTTATCAACAAGATATTCACTAGTTAATAAGCTTTATGTTGTCTACATAAAATTGAGAAGAAGAAAGATTGGGATCCTTAATCATAGAAAAGAATATTCCAAACCTTACCGAATTTAGCGCTCCGGTTATTTCGTTACTCAAATTAATATATACTTTATTCCATCCTGATGTTGGGCGTAATGTGATCGCAATCTGCTGAACATCTACCAGGTTATTTGATGCATAGCCTATGATTCCAACATTAAATTCAGTATTGCAGTTGTAATCAAGTTCCAGAAAAACAGGCGCTCCCGCTTTAGGTAAAACATATTTATTACAAGACACGCCATAATAAACTCCAAGCGGAAGATTTACCACTCCACTCCCTCCCGTTCCTCCAAAAACCTCTGAAGGAACATTGGTGATCTTCATTACGGTGTCTGAAGTCCCTGAATCACAAACGCTGGGAGAAATGCCCTCAAAATCTTCGATCCAGGTAAAATCCGAACTGCTTGAATAGGTCACAACCGGCGCAATTGTATCCACCTGCCCGGCGGTGAGATTAACCTGTTTTTCATATCTGTAATAAAAAGGATAAGTAATCCGGGTCTCGGAAATTCCGTTCTCCTTGATCCCGGGAAGAACTTTTAAAGTATGATTCCCATAATAAATAACCGGAACCGTACAGGGCATTTCAAAAGCGCCCACCAGCTGATCGTCAATATATATCCATGCGTCCAAAATTTTATTTGAATTACTTCCTTCCGTTGAATAATTTGTATTGAGCGTAATTTTGTCTAGGTGGATGTAGGAGGGGATTGGCTCTTCTTTATTGCAGGAAGAAATAAGAAACAGGAATAAGGAAATAAAGTATAAGGTATAGGATTTAAAGGGAGAAAAGAATTCGGACACTGATTTTTTTGACAGCTTGCGTTTCATTTTTTATTTTTCATTTATCTTCTGCATTTCCTCCATCACCTTAAAAGCCACCTCCAGCGCACGATACCCGTCATCACCCGTTATCACACATGGTTTGTTGTTCTGAATTGAATCCGCAAATGATTCAAGCTCCATCTTTATTGCATTGGTTTCTTCCACTCTGGGATTATCAAAGAAAATCTGCTTCGTCCCTTTTCCCGGCAGATCAATTGTCACAGCAAAAGGATCACCCGGTTCTTCCGAAATAGTTTTCATCCGGATAACTTCCGTTTTCTTTTCCAGGAAATCAACTGCAATATAGGCATCCCGCTGAAAGAAACGGGATTTGCGCATGTTCTTCAGGGAAATTCTGCTGGCCGTAATATTGGCAACGGCCCCGTTCTCAAATTCGATTCGCGCATTTGAAATATCAGGAGAATCACTTACCACAGCAACGCCGCTGGCATGTATCTTTTTGACTTTTGACTTAACAACACTCAGAACAATATCAATATCATGGATCATCAGATCAAGAACAACAGAAACGTCAGTGCCCCGTGGATTGAACTGGGCAAGACGGTGTGTTTCAATGAACATGGGGTTATCAAAAAAAATCTTTGCTGAAAGGAATGCCGGATTAAACCGTTCCACATGCCCTATCTGAACTTTCATATTTAATTTCCCTGCTAAAGAAATTATTTCTTTTGCTTCCCCGGGATTGTTGGCAATTGGCTTTTCAATAAAAATATGTTTGTGCTTTCTCAACGCATGAAGTGCGAGTACATGATGCGTGATTGTAGGCGTAACAATGTCAACCGCATCACATTTCGAAATCAATTCATCTGCAGAAACGAAAGCCGGAACACCAAATTCCCTTTGAACTTTCTGCACCTTTTCTATATCCGGATCAAAAAAACCAACGAGCTGGAAATGCGGAATTTCTTTCAACAACCTAAGATGAATCTTACCGAGATGCCCTGCTCCTAAAAGTCCGACTTTAATCATAACTCAACGTATTACGAATAGACGAATTACGAAAGATAACCAAATGCATATTTACAATGCGTAATTCGTAGTATGTTTGCAAAAGTAATCATTACTCTTCAACGTATCATATGCCCTTTTCCCCCAATCAATTAAAGGACGAAGCCATACACGAGGGCAAAAGGGAACGCCTGGTGAAGGAGCTTTCCGGAAAAGGAATAACAGACACAGCCGTTCTTCAGGCAATCGGAAAAGTACCACGCCATTTTTTTTTCAATACGGCATTTCTTCAACGCGCCTATGAAGACATCGCTTTTCCGATCGCTGCCGGACAAACTATTTCACAACCCTACACGGTTGCATTTCAAACCCAGCTACTTCAAATCAAAAAAGGAGAAAAGGTGCTTGAGATTGGCACCGGCAGCGGCTACCAGACCGCCGTACTTCTTGAAATGGGTGCCCGCGTTTTTACAATTGAACGTCAGAAAGAATTATTTGATAAGACAAAAGTTATTCTTCCAAAAATGGGCTATGCCCCTAAACTATTTTATGGAGACGGATACATTGGGCAGGAAGCCTACGCGCCCTTTGATAAAGTTCTTGTTACGGCAGGAGCACCCTTCATTCCCGAACCATTAAAACTGCAATTAAAAGTTGGCGGAAGACTGGTTATACCTGTTGGAGAAGGCGCTCTTCAGGAAATGATACTGGTTGAAAAAGTATCTGCTTCGGAGTTCAGGCAAACGAACCATGGCTCATTCCGGTTTGTTCCGATGCTTACTGAAAAAAATAAATAACAGGCTGGATATACTTTTTCTCTGAAAGGCCCGTTCCTCCTTTTTTTCAATCCTCCGCCATTAACAAAACTCTGTTCACAATAATAAAAATCATTATAAACATTCAATAAAGTCAATTGTAATTTTGTTTTTTAATCTTTAAACCTACATTCATGAAAAAATTCATTGTTTTAATAACGCTGTCATTAAGCTCCTTTGTAGCTTTCACACAAGAATCATCCGGACTGACTTCAAAAAAAGGCGAAGCTATTCTTCCTGAAGCCAAAGACTGGGCAATCAGTTTTGATGCAGTCCCTTTTTTGAATTACATGGGAAACCTGTTCAGCGGCTCAACCGGCTCGAACGCTTCTCCGGGAGCGAACTGGGTTGATCCATCAACCATGACCATTACTGGCAAATTATTTAAAGATGAAAAAACAGCTTACCGGGCGATCGTGCGTTTAGGGTTTACTTCTAATCACAGAACTGCATTAATTACAGATGCAACCCAGACAATAACGCCTACTTATCCTAACCCGGTTTTAAAGAAAGAAGATACATGGAAATGCACTTCAAGTTATGTTGGACTTGGAGGCGGAATAGAAAAGAGAAGAGGCAAAACCCGCCTTCAGGGATTTTATGGCGGAGAAGCATTGCTTTGGATCAGCGGAAGGAAAAATACATTTGATTACGGAAATGCGCTATCGGAAACCGTAGGCGTTAGCGGCAACACAACCAATTTCGGCACATCCGCAACTTCATCCGGATCAAATCTAACGCTGGACCCCTCCTATGTTATTCCCGCCAGGATAACAGTAGATAAAGTAGGCACAACGATCGGTTTAGGCGTTCGTGGTTTTATTGGTGCAGAATATTTTCTCTTCCCCAAAATTGCAATTGGCGCAGAATACGGATGGGGAATTGGCATTTCATCAACCGGAAAAGGCACTCAAAAACTAGAAAGCGTTGGCGGCTCCCCTGCGGCACCCGGAGAAATAGAATACAGAACGAATAAATCCAGTGCATTTGGAGCGGATACGGATATCAATGGCGGAACCGGTTCCGGGACAACACAATTAAAAATCACTTTCCACTTTTAAAAAAAATGAAGCCCGGTAGAAATGCCGGGCTTTTTTATTTGTACTCCCTGCGGATCTCCCTGTCCGAATCCCTCTTTTTAATTGTATCCCTCTTATCATGAATCTTTTTCCCTTTGGCAAGGGCGATCTCCAGTTTTGCAAAACCCCTCTCGTTTAGAAAAAGCCGGAGTGGGATAATGGTAAGGCCTTTATTCTTCATGGCATCACCCAGTTTTTTCAATTCATGTTTTGTAAGAAGCAACTTTCTGTCGGCAACTGGCAGGTGCCCGAAATTGCCGGCATTCTTATATTCTGCTATATGCATGCCTTTAACAAACAACTCCCCGTTATACATAATACAATGCGCATCATTTATGGCCGCTTTACCTTCGCGTATTGATTTTATTTCAGAACCTTTTAGCTGAATTCCCGTAATATACCTGTCGATAAAAGCATATTCAAATGAAGCTCTTCTGTTTTTTATATCTACTACATTACTCATAATCCTCTTTGAGAAAAAATATTAGATTTGTTATATGAATAAAACAAGAATCATTTCAAGTATTATTTTGTTTTTTGCGGTCTTCTTCATTTCAGGTTCTTACTTATTTGCCCAATCCAATATGGATGATCCTGCAAAAGTAAAACAGAACAAGATCAAAACGCAAAAAGTCCTTAAATATAAATACGAATGGGGAGAACCAATGCTGCAGGGTGATTTGATCTTCATGAAAACTTTTGATGAAAACGGGAACCTCACAGAGAGCAAATCCCCCAACGCCCGTTTAGTATATAAGTACAATGATAAGGGAAAAATGATTCAGGAAACCTATTTCAACAACGATGGTTCCGTGAAATACAGATACAATTATAATTATGATGGCCTGGGCCGGATCGCAGAAGAAGCGGAATTAAATGTGAACGGAAGCTTTTATTTCAAAACCGCTTACAAGTATGATGATTACGGCAAGCTGGTTAAAACATTGGTCTACAATGAGGACGGAAGCATTAAAACCGCTTTCCAATATGATGAAAAGGGGAATCTTCTGGATGCGGCCTCCTATGACAAAGACAAAAGTTTTTATTTCAATACCGTAAATAAATATGATACGAACGGCAAGTTAACAGAAGAGACCTTTTATAATCCTGACGGCACAACAGATAAAAAAACGTATTACACCTATGATGAGAAAGGAAATAAGATCAAAGAAGTGAAGTACGGATCCGACGGCAAAGTGGAAGACAAAAAAACGTATCTGCTTGATGCAAAAGGGCAATTGCTAGAAGCCACTGAATTTAATTCTGAGGGAGAAGCCTATTCAAAAAATGTCTATAAATGGAATGCTTCCGGGAAACTGCTTGAAGAACTTGCTTATTCCTACGGCAATTTCTCTTCCCGCAATTCCTACCAATATGACGCTAAAGGAAATTTAACGGAAGAAGTAATTATCGGTGAGAAGAGCATGACCTTATCCAAATCCACCTATACCTACGACAGCTATGGAAACCGAACGGAGGCAATCAAATATAATTTGCTTGATGAACCGGAAACGCTGCTGAAGTTTGAGTATGAATTTTACCCCTGATTTTTCCCTTTTCAAAGTTCCTGTTTCATAATAATCTTAGCCAAAAGCAAGATTTCGAAATCCCTTTGCTTAACTGCATTACCTTTGCCCGGTATGAACTCCAAAGCGCTCAATTGGTCCATGCTTTTTATTCTCGCCCTCATTTGGGGAAGCTCGTTCATTTTGATGAAACGCGGACTTGAGGTTTTCACCTCCTCACAAGTGGCAGGTCTACGCATGTTCATTGCCTTTCTGTTTATCATTCCTTTTTCTTTCAAATATGTAAAAATGAAAGAGAAAAAAGATTGGCCTAAATTTCTCGGAATCGGTTTGTTAGGAAATTTCATTCCTGCCTTTCTTTTTACCGCAGCTGAAAATGGCATTTCTTCTTCATTGACGGGAATGCTCAACAGTCTTACCCCTTTTTTCACTTTACTTATAGGCATCCTGATCTTCAGATCAAAAGCTTCTTTATTTAAATGGCTGGGCATCTTCATTGGCCTGATGGGAGCCGTTGGTCTTTTGATCCCTGAAAAGCTTTCTGATCTGGGGATCAATATTAATTACGGAGGATATGTGGTTATTGCAACAATATTTTACGGAATGAGTGTGAATTTTATACGGCAGTACGCAGGAAATTATCACTCTATAACGACAGCCTGCTGGGCATTACTTCTTGTCGGCCCCTTTGGCGGCATCTATCTTTTATTCACTGACTTTTCTGCGGCAATTCATCATCCTCTCTTTTGGAGCAGTTTAGGCTATGTGGCCATTCTCTCCATCGGAGGCACCGCCCTTTCTGTAATGATGTTTAATTTACTTGTAAAAAACACAGGAACGCTTTTTTCGGCATCGGTTACCTATCTCATACCGGTTGTTGCCATTATGTGGGGGATTTTTGACGGGGAAGTAATTTCGATCCGACAGGTGCTTTCCATTTTTGTGATACTGGCCGGTGTCTATTTGGTAAACAGGAAGTAAAATCAGGGAACTTCTAAACCATCAAGTATCAAATAACAAATCCCAAATAAATCTCAATAACAAAAATTCAAAATACAAAACAATTCGCTTGTGTTGTTTGTTTTGCTTTTTGAATTTGAAAATTGAAATTAGGTTGTTATTTAGTGCTTGCCATTTGAGATTTTAGTAATGCCATTATTTATTCCCTCACAATCATTACCGGGATTTTCAAACTGTGGCGAACCGCTTCAAGCGTAGTGCCGTAAGCAAGGTCCATGATGGCCCCGTGTCCATGCGCACCCATCACCAGTAAATCCGCTTGTACTTCCTGCACCAGTTCAGGGATTGAAAGTTTTGGGTTACCGTATCCGAGTTTCATATCGGCTTTAAAACCCGCATGAGTTAACTGATCCACGTATTTTTTCAGACTTCCGGTATCAGAGGAAGTTTCATAATCATTAATGTCTTCATTCATCAGCCGGGCGCCTGCTGTTTCCACTATGTGAATAAGAACATACGCTGCATTTTTCCCACCTTGTTCCAGCGCTTCTTTCACTGCACGTGAATCGGCAAAAGAAAAATCTACCGTGACCGCAATGCGCTTGTACCTGCTCTCGGCAGGCAGCATAATATCCGATGGAAGGGAAAGTTCCGTTGCTTCTGCATGAGGAATTCTTCCTTTACTGGAAATGATCTTTTTAAATAAGGGAGAAAAGGCAACATACAAAAGCAGTATTCCCGCTCCGGATGCCAAAGGGATCACAACGAAATACATCAACCATACATTCGTTCCGGAATGAATCCACCCGATGATGGTTTCAATAACCAGTTTTATATTCAGCGAAATAATAATACCTGCAGTTGCCCATGCGGCTGTTTTCATCCAGGGCCGGATGACATACGCTCCCATTTTTATTTTATCGCTGGTGAAATGAATCAACGGCAGGATGGCAAACCCTAACTGCAAACTCAGGATCACCTGGGAAAGCACAAGGAGCTCCCCTGAACTGTCTTCACCGAAAAAATAGATAGTAAGAAAAGCAGGAACAATGGCGATCAGGCGTGTGATCAATCTTCTCAGCCACGGCTGAAGGCGAAGGTTCAGGTAGCCTTCCATTACAATCTGCCCGGACAGGGTTCCGGTGAGTGTTGAGCTTTGCCCTGCAGCAATAAGTGCCACTGCAAAAAGAATGGGCGCAAATTTAGTTCCCAGAACACCTTCAAGAAGTTTATAGGCATCTTGTATTTCCGCCACATTGGTGATACCTGAACTATAAAAAGCCGCTGCAGCCAGGACAAGTATGGCCCCGTTTACAAACAGCGCCATATTCAGTGCAACAGCCGTATCAATAAAATTAAATTTTATAGCCGACCAGATCCCCGCAGGAGTTCTTTCAAATTTCCGGGTCTGCACCAGCGCAGAATGTAAGTACAGGTTATGCGGCATAACCGTAGCCCCGATAATTCCTATAGCGATATACAATGCATTTGCATTTGGAATACCAGGAATAAATCCTTTTGCGAGTTCAGACACATTGGGTTTGGCGTATATCAATTCAAAGATGAAGGCAAATCCAATCGTTGCGATAAGCGCGAGAATGAATGCTTCCATCTTCCGCATTCCGTACCGCTGAAGAAATAAGAT
>JAHEYJ010000144.1 GCA_023251675.1 Bacteroidota bacterium | reverse complement strand
TTCATCACGCACATCGCGCTTTTGTTGCCGATGGAATAGGCGATGGCTTTTTCCAGCGCAATTTTTTCATTAATGCTGTATTCGAAATAGATCGGGTGTTGGGTTTGCTGCGGATATTGCTCTTGGTTCTCTTTCTTTCCCTGGAACTCATTGACGAAATTGAAAACCTCTGAAATTTCAGTTGACGGAGTTCCTGGATAAGAAAATACGCCGCACACTCCTGCTTCAATGGCCCCGCGCGCAATGGCGACATTTCCCATTGAACAAACCTTCTTTGGTTTTTTGCAGTTGGTTAATATGTCGATGGTCTGCTTGAGCATCTACGAAATATGAATGGTTACGAATTTACTAGTCGGGTTAGAGAAAGCAGCCCTGACCTTTAGGTCGGGGATGAAAATGTAAAAAGGCAAATGGGCTTTAGCCCGATATTCATTTGCGGCTAAAGCCAATACATAAAGACAAACTCTATTCCACGAACTGAAGTTCGTGGCAATTGAAGAAATTATTTTATAAAAATATTTTTCAGATAATCCCATTTTCTTTCAACGAGTTGATTTGTGTTTTGTTCATTCCAATTTCTTTCAACACTATTTCATTCTGCTCGCCCAGCCGGGGAGAACATTTCAGAGAGAAATTATTTTTCTCCAGGAAATCCGTGTTGTGAGACGGGGGAGAAAGTTTAACTTCTTTTCCTTCCGGAAGGTTGGTTTTGATCATGTACTTATTTACAAATTCCAGTTCCGCAACTTGCTTCACCGTATTGACAGGAGCCACGGCCATATTCAGTGACAGGCAGAAGTCAACAAATTCTTTGGTAGTGTATCTTTTGGTCTGCTCCCCGATCTCGACATAGATATTTTCTTTTTCTTTAAATCTTCCGGCATTGGTCTTTCTGGATTCACTGCCGAGTTTTTCAAAACCTTTCTGCGCTGTGAACTTTGTCCATTGGATATCGTTCCCGATGGCGAGGTAGACCATGCCGTCCTTAGTCGGATAAACATTGCAGGGAATAAAACTCCGGTGTTCGTTCCCCGCCCGCGTGAAAAGTTCATTGTCGCTCTTTACAAAGGCAAGTTGCGGTAAAGCCGTGATCAGCCAGCTGGCAGCGCATTGGGCCATTGAAATATGAATCTCAGCTCCCGGCCCCACCCCAGCCCTCCCCGAAGGGGAGGGAGTTTGTTTCATCATTGCAATTAACACTTGAGTGAATGCTTCATCGCCCGCTTTCAAATCGATGATCGGAATGCCGCAGGGAACCGGTTTTCCGTTGGTTTCTCCGGTGAGAAAAGTATATCCCAGTAAAGCCTGTAATGCAGGGTCGTAACCGGCACGGTCAGGGTAATCAGGACCCATCGCTGAGATTCCGCACCAGATAAGATCGGGATTGGATTGTTTCAGTGTTTCAAAATCTATTCCGAGCTGCTTGTACCGTTTAGGAAGCGTATTGCACATGAACACATCAACCTTCAGTTCTTTTATTATGTTTTTCAATAACTCCTGTCCTTCTTTCTTTTTCAGATTGATGGTGATGGCTTCCTTACCAACATTCGGTGCGATATAATAAGAATGCAGATCATGATGGCCAAGATCAGCTCCGATATAACGATTCGGATCGCCGGCATTCTCACCGTCTTCAGCCGGACTTTCAATCCGGATCACACGCCATCCTAACTGAACCATTCGTTGAGTGGCGAAGGGTAGCGCCAAAGCTTGCTCGAGACTAAGTATAGTTTTTCTATCCGTCATATTTCTTTTATCATAGCAGCAGTAGGCAGCGGCAGTTGGCAGTTAATTCCTGGGTAAAAATTTATCAGGATTATCAGCCATGCTTCGAGCATTCGACCTACTTCTTTATATTCTTCAAAAAGTTTATTTCTTATCTCTTCTTTAATGTATTTGCAATCTCTTGCAAAATCAAGCCATATCTGTGTTTCAGTACATTCGCCATCTGCATCTGTCATCTTACTGGAAAAATACTTTGGGTATTTTCTTTTTCTATAACCTTCACCAATATTCACACTAACAGATCTTGATGATCTTCTGATTTGATCAGTCAAGGAATAAGTTTCTTCTTTTGGAAAAGACTTTGATATTTCAAAAATCTCCATCGCTAATTTGTAAGCAAGTTGATAGACATTTAAATCCCGGTATCCTCTTTCCATTTTACTGACGATTTGTTTTATTCTTCTGCTTCTTCTTTGTTGGGTTTTACTGCTGCTGTCTCCTGCCTCCTGCCGCTAAAAGAAGATCGGTTCGTTGTATTCTCCATACACTTCTTTCAGCACTTGAAAAATTTCTCCGACACTTGCATAAGCCTTGACAGCATTGATCGTAGCCGGCATCAGGTTTTTATTTTCTGTTGCATCGGTGCGTAATTTACCAAGTGCTTCTTTCGCTTTTCCTGCATCGCGGGTTGATTTTATCTTTTTCAGTTTCTGCATCTGATTGTTGGCAGCTTCAATGTTGTAAGGGTGAAACTCCACGGTTTTAGCTTCCTCTTCGCGCTTGAAACAATTGACGCCAACCTTCGGCACGACTCCATCCTGAACCGCTTTTTCACGGAAGTAGGCCTGGTGAGAAACTGCTTCCTGGATCTTTCCGGTAGCCACTGCATTTATTATTCCTCCCCATGCATCTACCTTTTTCATTTCCTTGCGAATATTATCTTCAAACTGGTTCGTTAGTGTTTCTACATAATAGGAACCGCCGAGCGGATCGACCGTATCGCAGATTCCCATTTCATGGATCATGATCTGCATCGTGCGGAGAGCGATCTCTGCAGATTTTTCTGTTGGAATTGTGAACGCTTCATCGTACGTGCAAAGCGCCATGGTTTGTGTTCCTGAGAGCGCCGAGATGAGCGCATAGTAAGCAGTACGCACAATATTATTTTCGGGTTGTTCTTTTGTCAGGCCGGCTCCGCCTCCTCCCGCGATCATACGCATCCAGCAGGATTCTTCTTTCTTCGCTCCGTATTCTTCTTTCATGATCTTCGCCCATAATCTTCTTCCGCCTCTGAACTTTGCGATCTGTTCGAAAAAATTTCCGTAGATATCGAAATTGTAGGAAAGCCGTGATGCGAATTCGTCTATGGAAATTCCGCGCTTGAGCGTTTCATCTGAATATGCTTTTGCAATGCAGAACGCGTACGCCATTTCCTGGATCGGATTCGCGCCTGACTCGCGGATATGATAACCACAAACACTGACGGGAGAATATTTCGGAATTTCTTTTGCGCAGTATTCAATTGTATCAACTACCAGCTTTACGGATTTGTCCACTGGAAATATCCATGTGCCGCGACCAATAAATTCTTTCAGGATATCATTCTGCGCGGTGCCGCGAAGGTTCTTGAGATCGTAGCCTCGTTTTTCGGCCAGTGCAAAGTACATGGCCATCATTACCAAAGCAGAGCCGTTGATGGTCATGGATACGGTGATCTGTTCGAGGTCAATATTGTTGAATGCTGTTTCAAAATCATTAAGTGTGTCGATCGCCATTCCTACTCGTCCTACTTCTCCTAACGCACGCGGATCATCGGAATCCAGTCCGCATTGAGTAGGCAGGTCGAATGCTACATTCAAACCCGTCTGTCCGTTCTTGATCAGGAACTGAAAACGTTCGTTGGTTTCTTCCGGAGAAGCAAAGCCGGCATATTGCCGGATCGTAAAAGGGCGCTTGCGGTACATGAGCGGATGAATTCCCCGTGTGAAAGGATATTTTCCGGGAAGTTCCTTGTCAGTTTCAGGATTTCCTTTCAACACATCGTCGTGGGTATACAACGAATTCACTTCCAGTCCGGATTCCAGGAAAACCTTTTTGAGTTCTTCCTTTTTTGCTTTTGGTTTTGTCGTTTCCATCAAAAATTATTTTACTGAAACTTTTTCAAGTGCCTTAATGTAATTTACAACCGTATCAATAGTGGTTCCTGTTGCGAATGCTTTTCTCGCTCCGATCTTTTCGAGTGCATTCACATCCTGTGCGGGAATGTTTCCGCCCACAACCCATGGAGTCTTAAGTTTGTTTTCTTTCATCACGTCGCTCATGCGCTGGCAGAGCACTTCGTGTGTTCCGGAAAGAATTGACAGGCCGATGGCATCCGCATTTTCTTTTTTCGCTCTCAGGACAATATCTTCAATTGATTTCCGGAGCCCGGTGTAGACCACTGCAAAGCCGGCTTCTTTAAGCGCATGGGCCAGCACTTTCACTCCTACGTCGTGGCCGTCAAGCCCGGGTTTTGCTAAAAGTATTTTCATCGTTCGTTTATTATTTCTGGTGCTAATGTTTTCCTATTGAATGTGTGTATCCTGCAACCAGCATGGGTTCGATAAAATTAAAATGCTGGCTGGCTTTTCCGCCGCCAACGGTTGTGTGAATGTCGGGCATGTTTATATATCCGGCTTTCAGTTTTCCCAGTACAAAGAAGTGTTTGAAAAAATCAAACTGCAATCCGATGCTTGCGGAAAAACTGTATCCGGCAAAATGATATGCTTTTTTCCCTTCTTCCATGTCATGCCGGGGTGCCTGGCCAAGAAGATCCACGTCACTGTCCGGAAGTAACAGGCCGGTGCCGATTGTTCCTTGTGCAGAAAAAGCATGTTTGCAATTTTTTGAGATCCATAATTGTTCAAGTCGGCCAACTTCAAAACTCAGATCGTTCAGTCCATCGCAATGTTCGAATTCTTCAACAAACCCGCCCGGCAGGGAGTCGATCCTTTCTGTTTGATACACCCCGGATTCTGCATCGTCACCAACGAGAACTTCGGTGTTGTTGTAAGTGCCGTCATTTACTCCGGTCGCAATGGTTCCGGTCAAAAGTGTGACCTGTTTGTCCATCGTATATTTCATATGGTCATGGCCGAAGTTGATAAATGTTTTATCGTTAATAAAATATCCGATCCGGTCGTTGAACTGCGGAATGGTGAACATATCCGGTTTTATATAGGTCAGGAAATCATGTCCGCCCGGTTCATCGCGTGCCGTGATATCGGTTATCGTAAAATCATATCCTTCTCCCCAGAAATGGAGATCGCTCTTGCTGAAAAATGCGCGGTTGTAACCCCAGTAGACGTACAGGTTTCCTTTGCGTTTATAAATCTTTCTGGTCTCCGAATTTCCATCAATGGAATTTTTCAGTTGTGGAGCCGTCGCTATAGTGCTATCCGTATTAACCTGAGCGGAACCAATCAAGTACGTAAATAACATTACCAGTAAAAATGATAGTCTGATTTTTTTCATCGTTATATATTGTAGTTTTTAATTTTCCAAAATAATTACCGATGCAATCGCGCCCGGGCCGCCAATGTTATGCGTCAATCCTCTTTTTGCATTCTTCACCTGGCGTTCACCGGCATTGCCTCGTAAATGATTCGCCACTTCAACCACCATCCGGATCCCGGTTCGCCGACAGGATGTCCGCACGATAAAAGTCCGCCGCTTACATTGACAGGGATTTTACCTCCGAGCTGCGTTTCTTTTCCGCGGATAAGGTCTTTTGCTTCACCCGTTTTGCATAATCCAAGGTCTTCATAGGTGAGCAGTTCCACAATTGAAAAACAATCGTGTACTTCGATCAGGTCAATCTCGTCAATAGGTTTCGTTATGCCTGCTTGTTTGTATGCCATTTTAGCAGCTGTACGGGTCGCTTCAAATGAAAGAAAGTCGTGGTTCGGATCGAAGAAGGGCAGGTCCCATCCTGTAGAAACAGAAAGTCCTATTCCTTTTATGAAAACAGGTTTATGTTTTTTCTTATCCACATCTTCTGCACGAACCAATATTACACAAGCGGCTCCATCGGTTGTCGGGCAAGAATCCAAAACGGTAAGAGGATTGGCAACCATGGGTGATTTCATTACTTCATCTATCGAACAAGGCTTCTGATAAAATGCTTTTTCATTCAGCGAGCCGTGATAATGGTTCTTTACAGAAACATTTGAAATGTCTTCACGCGTCATTCCGAATTCTTTCATCATCCGGTTTGCATACACGGCAAACGTTCCTGCGGCTGTAAATCCTTTCTGCAGGAACGGATGGCCGTATTCCACCATCATTTTCACTATAGAATCCTGCGGCTGGCGGTCACGGAGCTTTTCAACTCCCAGCGCCATGGCCACATCGCATTCGCCGGCACGAAGGGCGTTCACTGCATTGCGGATTGCATCTGCACCCGAAGCGCAGAAATTCGAAACGCGGGTCACCGGAATATTATAAAGTGAAAGCGGTTCACAAAGATCCATGCCGCTCCGTCCTTTGAATACGCCGATCTCCGGGAAAGCGGTGGAAAGCCAGGCTGCGCCGATATCGTCCATCGGGATCTTTGCATCAGCGACTGCCTGCAACGCTGCATCACGAACGAGGTCATCGTAGCTTTGATGAAACAGTTCGCCGAACTTCGTTACTCCGATTCCGATGATTGCTATATCTTGTTGTTTCTTCATTGGTAATTTGTGCTAATTCGTAATTCGCAGCGGAATGCATTTCCAGAAATAATTCGGTTTCGCATCGTTCTCTATCATTTTGCGCAGTACGAGTTTTACTTTGGAACCCATTCCCATCTTATTATTTTCCGGATACATCGTATCGGTTTGCTGAACTGTCATTCTTCCTCCTCCTTCCAGGTCAATTACCGCCATTGTGATCGGAGGGAAGGAAGCCGGGAAATAATGTTCATGCGTGAACGTGTAAACCGATCCGTTCTTAGATAGCTGAACTTTTGAAAATTTATCCGTTTTGCATTTCTTGCAGCGTGCCGACTTCAGATAATAGATCGTTCCGCATTTATCACATTTCATTCCGGTTAAATAAAGCAACGTTTCCTTTTCCCGTTCCTGCATCATTTCGGAAGAGAACATTTCTTTTGTCTCGTATCGCATTGAATCAAAGTTTCCTGCTTTTCGAAGAAGAAGATAATCCTGGTAAGATAAGACAGGTTCAAACGAGTCTAATTTGTTTTGCAATGTTTTCTCTTTGACTGTTGCTGTGCTTTTGATTTCAAAGAAATTTGTTCCGTTGGTATAATCCGCCAGCAGGATGTTCTTCTTTCCGTTCTCCAGTTCATTGATCAGGAGAAGTACGGCGTGCGTAGCTCCTGTATTTCCGATTTTCGAAGCAAGTGTGTCTTTGGCGAATTGTTTTTCATCAAAGCCTGCTTTGAAGAATATTCTGCCTGCCATTCTTGCGTAAAGTGAATTAAGAATTATCGCATCAAAAGACTTGGGAGCTGAAACGAATTTCTTCAACGAGCCGGTCATATTGGTTTTGAAGCCTGCATCGCGGCTGAAACGCGGGTCATTCTGGACATTGCTTCCTTTATAGGTAAATTCCTCCGCAAGTGAAGAGCTGAACGATCTTGCAGAAACGATCTCGGCAATTCCTTTTTCGCTGCTTAATAAAATCGCACAAGCTGCATGGCCGAAAGGCGTGGAAAGTTCTTTTCCGATTTCAGGAAAAGCAACATCCGACGAAACTACCAGAATATTTTTGTATTTCCCCGAAGCAATAAGGTCGTTTGCAAGCAACAGGGCATCTGTTCCGCAGCGGGAGGAGTTGACAAAATCCATAGCTAAAATTCCCTGCGGAAGATTCATTAGGTCGGCAAGGAAGGAGGCGTGACTGCGGTTATGAAAGACAGGAGTGGAGGTGGCAAACAGAATCCCGTCGATCTGGGAATTGAGAATTGAAAAACAGTTTGTGGCGGCTTCATAAGCCAGCGTGATGATATCCTCATCTGAAAAACAAACGGACTTCATCATTCCTTTTTTGCCCTTTGGATGAAGCGTGATATCTTCTGCTCTGAAATGTGTAAGTGCTGTTCCGTATGATCTGATGTGGCTCATTGATTATGCTGTTGCCTTTTTTGATTCGGTGGTTACTGGTTCTTCAAAGGATTGAAACATCTTTTCAATATCCATCTTTTTGGAGATCTTATTTTCACTGAAGACATGGCGAAGCGCTTCCATAGGGAATAATCCTGTTTCCTTCAGCATGTAGAAAATGCTGTAGATGGAAGAGCCCTTTGCGCCGCCTCTTTCACGGAAGGGGAATGAAATGATCTTTGCTTTTGTTTCCGGAACTTTGAGCGAACTGTCGATGAATAATTTTCCGCCTTTCATCGTGGATAATGTTTTCTTCGCATAGTTCAGCCCATCTTCAGAAGTTACACAGATAATATCAGGGTCCGGTGAACCGGTGTAAAGTATTTCTTCCGAGGATAAAATAATTTCAGACGCGGAGAAGCCGACGCCGACTGTGACCGGGTAACTTCCTTTTTTGGTAGCATTCAGTCCGGAAGCAATGCCGGCTTCCAAAAGCATTTCGGCTGCACCCTGGATGCCTTCTCCTGCAGAACCGCAAAGCATCAGGCGCACTTCTTTTTTAAGTTGTGCTGGGAATAACGTTT
>JAHEYJ010000241.1 GCA_023251675.1 Bacteroidota bacterium | reverse complement strand
ACATCAAACCGCACCTGGTCGTTTCCCGCTCCCGTACTGCCGTGCGCAATAAAGTCCGCTTTGATTTTTTTCGCAAGCAGCGCGATCGCTTTGGACTGGAAAACCCGTTCAGCGCTTACCGACAACGGATATACTCCTCCGCGTAAAACATTTCCGAAAATTAAAAACCGGATGCATTCCTTATAATAGGTATCGGTCTCATCGAGTGTATAATGTTTTTTTACTCCCAGCGCATACGCATGTTTCTCGATACGCTTCAGTTCCTCCGGAGAAAATCCTCCTGTGTTCAGGATAGCGGTATGAACTTCAAGATTTTTTTCTTTGGCGAGATAGATCGCGCAATACGTGGTATCCAGTCCCCCGCTGAATGCGAGGAGGACGATCTGTTTCTTTTTCATTTTTGTTTTCATGATAACCTACGTATGTGAAATAAATGGAATGACGAAATAGTGGAATATTGAGCAAACACCAGTCTTCCAATATTCCACTATTCCGTTTTCTTTCCTCATTGATTGGAGGAGACTGAATTGTTTCCTGAATTATCGCTCCTGAATTTTTTCAGAAGTACAAATTGTTTCATTCTCAGCCAGCGTTCGAATTTTGAAAGCTGCGCGCGGATATCAAACGGCTTTTTGTATTCATATTTGGCCGGATCGTACAACATACCGGTACACAAACACATTTTCCGGTTGTTGCGGGTGAGAATATCAAAATTAGGACAACTGGTACATCCTTTCCAGAATTCATCGTCTTGCGTGAGCTCAGAAAAAACAACCGGGCGGTAACCCAGGTCGGAATTCATTTTCAAAACGGCCATGCTGGTGGTGATGCCGAATATTTTTGCCCTGGGATATTTCTGCCGTGAAAGTTCAAAGATCGCTTTCTTGATTTGCGAGCCTAATTTATTCATCCGGAATTCCGGGTTCACGATCAGGCCCGAGTTCGCCACGTAATTTCCGTGCGACCAGGTTTCAATGTAACTGAAACCGGCGAACCGTCCGTCGCGGTGCAATGCGATGATCGCTTTTCCTTCGCGCATTTTTTCGATCACGTATTCGGGCGTGCGTTTTGCAATCCCGGTTCCCCGCTGCTTGGCGCTTTCTTCGTAGTGTACGCAGATTTCTTCCGCATATTGAAAATGGGAAGCATCAGCCGGCCGGATAATAAATTCAGATGTCGCAGTTCGTGTTGAAGCCATAGTAAGCATCTTCTAAATTTTTCAGATTGCGAATATCAGAAGAAAAAGTATAGATGGAAACTTTTTGGATGGTTTTTTTTGGGTTACAAAAATAAAATCAGCTGTACGAAAACACCGAGAAGAAAGCCCGCATACACCTGCGCCGGATTATGCGCACCCAGCTTTAGCCGCGCGAAACCCGATAAACCTGCTATGAGAAACAGTAAAATAAAAATCAAGTGCAGGTTGATCTGCAGGCGATACGAAACGGCGATCATCATTCCGCAGAGCCCGCCGATACCAACCATGTGCGCAGAAATTTTCCAGAACAGGTTGATGAGCAGAACACCTGCCACCAGCAGCGTGGCTCCGAACATCAGCGCTTTGACCAGGACCGGCACATCCGCATTCATCAGGAAATAGGATTCGGTGAAATAAAAAACCGCTGATGCGAGATAGGGTAATTTTCTTTCTTGCCTTGTTTCCATTGCAAGAGAAGAGATCA
This sequence comes from Bacteroidota bacterium, assembly GCA_023251675.1. GTDB lineage: Bacteria > Bacteroidota > Bacteroidia > Palsa-948 > Palsa-948 > Palsa-948. Next base: position 1,159 of record JAHEYJ010000241.1, on the reverse strand, counting down.
TTTTTATTTTCAGAAGGAACAAAGCATTCAGAAGAGGCAGTAAAAAGGTGACGGAAAATGTAAGGGCGAGAATGATCAGCTGAATACCCGGCGAAGGAATCCACAATCCGGCTTCATCCAGATGGAAGATCAATAATAAACCCATTGTCGGCAACAACAAGGGGTGAAATAAATAGGAAATTATTTTAGCAAATGTATTTACCTGCATCCATTAAAAATCATTTCGTGCAATTGGCTGTGCAGGAAATCGTATTGCCTCCTGTATCTTTCATGGTATACGTGATACTCATGCTGGAAGGCGGTGTAAACGTGCCCGATCCGGCAAATGTAAATGGTCCTCCCTGGCTTGTGCAAGAGGCGGTTTGACTTGGAATAGTAATGGTTTTATCAGAAATAGTCGCGTTAATTGTATAGCCGTTAGCAAAAGTACCTTTATGAAAATTGGTAAGCGTCAAACCGTTTGAACCGGTTGCTGCTGCAGTCATCGCATAGGTCCATGCAGAGGTGCAGGTTTCATTTACGTTCCATGTTCCTGCATAATCCGCATTGGTAGAAGCAGCTGCTGTTGTATCTTCTTTCTTTTTCTTACAGCCATAAATTATTATAGAGGCAGCAAAGAAAATTAACAGAAAAGCAGAAAGTAGTTTTGTTTTCATGAAATAAGAAATTTAGGGTTGAGTAGGTTAAAGGTATAAATATTAAAATGTGATGCAAGAAAGATTAACTACAATTTTTTCCTCATCCTCGCCACCGGGATATCCAGCATCTCGCGGTATTTGGCCACGGTGCGGCGGGCGATCACAAATCCCTGCTTATTTAAAATCTGCATGAGCGCTTCATCGGTAAGCGGTTTCTTTTTGTCCTCGGCTTCTATTGCATCGGAAATGATCTTTTTCACTTTCTTGGACGAGATGTCTTCCCCTTCATCGGTGGAAAGGGCTTCATTGAAAAGTGATTTAAGAAGGATGGTGCCGAAATTGGTCTGAACATATTTGGTGCTGGTAACGCGCGATACAGTAGAGATATCCAGCTTGACACGGTCAGAAATATCTTTCAGGATCATGGGCTTGAGCAAAAGCTCATCCCCGGTGAGAAAATATTCTTTCTGATATTCCATGATGCAGTGCATGATGCTGTAAAGGGTATGCTGCCTTTCCTT
>JAHEYJ010000024.1 GCA_023251675.1 Bacteroidota bacterium | reverse complement strand
GTTTATTTCTTCTTGCCATCGGGTATCTTGTAATCGCTTTCGGCGTAAAAGGAATAGAGCCCGGCGTTAAGGTTTCTATGCTATGGCTCATCGCACTTTACACGATCCACACCTTTGGTGAACTCTGCCTCTCTCCTATCGGGTTGTCAATGGTAAACAAATTAGCTCCGGTTCGGCTGGCTTCCTTATTAATGGGTGTATGGTTCCTTGCCAATGCAACTGCCAATAAATTTGCAGGAACACTCAGCGGTTTGTATCCTGAAACACTGGTTCCTACTGAACTGGTGGTTTCTATCAATCAAACCAATAATATCAACATTCTTAAACCGAATGTACAACCTACCGACTACAACGGCAAACAGGTTTACAGCATGGAAGAAATGAATTATGCAGCAGTAAAGGATACTTCGCTTCAAAACAATATTCGTATTCAGGTTGAAAAAAGCAGCGTGGTTAAAGAAAAATCATTTGTAGGGTTTAAGATCAACAGCCTCTACAGTTTTTTCATGATCTTTGTTTTTATGGCCGGAGCCGCTTCTTTCATTCTCTTTTTTATCAGCAGGAAGCTGGTGCAAATGATGAATGGAGTAAAATAGATTACGATCCTTTATTTGGATAGAGATGGCCGGCTGATGTTCCTGTAATTTCGAAAACGATTTCAGGGAATGCTATTCGCTTGAACTGCCGCTTTTGCCGGATCCTGCATCCTGGCTGATCTTGTTATACTTAGTATTATTGGCAGGATCGATCTCATTTACAATCGCCAGTACTTTTGTTTTCTCAGCCGGCTCGGCAAGGGTAAATAGATTTACAATTTCATCCGCCTTTGCAAGAAAAAATAAGGTCAGGCAATACGAGCCGGGCTTTACATCATACACTTTCTTCAATAGTTCCAGCGAAGAAAGCACAACGGCTCTTCCGCCAGGCAGATCTTCAGACATGACATCAAATCCCAAACGATGATATTTATAATAACACTCTCTCAACGGCTTAAATGAAGAGTTGAGGATATTTTCTACGATCCAGTAACGGTTTTGGGTGTTCTCAGAAGATTTCCATCCTTTTTCAGAAGCGGTTTGGGCGTTTGAAACAATGTTTTGCGCTTTTTGATAATACGGAGTCCCTCCTTCCAAAGAATAACTGTCATAGTCAGCACCGATGATCACATACGCATAATAGGCAAGAACGGAACTGAGATTGGACATAAACACATTTTCTGAAAATTCCAGCGGCTGGTATTCAACATACTTGAAAGCAAGATTTTTATCCAGGATATTCACCAGCAAAGAATTATAAGATGATTTATAGATCGGCCTCCGGGCCTGAACCTGGATGCTTCCATTGAAATCATCGGCAGAAGGCTTGTCGGTGATCGAAATAACGATGCTGCACTCGATCCGTTCATCCTGCTGAAAAACATCATTCGTCCATTTGCGGTTATTCATAAACTCATAAATGGATTGCTGCAGGGTCTGAAATATTTTTTTGTCGGCTGAATTATTCAGCTGGGGAGAAACCACCTGGACGGAACAGTTGAGCTCCTGGGAAAACAAGGTATAAGGTATAAGGTATAAGGTATAAGGCAAAGCCCAAAAGAGAAATACTTTTTTAAAGATCATTTTACTTTTCTGATTATTTCATTTACAATTTCTTTTGCGCAGTTTTCTTTGCTCATCAGTTCAAGTTTTCTTGTGCTTTTCTTGTCAATAATAGTTATTTTATTGGTGTCGTGCGTAAAACCGGTTTTATCAGAAAGCGTGTTGAGAACGATGAAATCGAGATTTTTATTGTGCAGTTTCTTTTTTGCATTCTCAATACCATTTTCTGTTTCCAGTGCAAATCCAACCAACATGCTTCCATTCTTTCTTTTTCCCAGTTCAGAAAGAATATCTTTTGTCGGAACAACTTCGATGCTGCTGATCGTTTTTTTCTCCTTTTTAATTTTCTCCTTGGCTTTTACTTTTGATTTAAAATCAGCCACTGCTGCAGTCATCACCGTTATATCTGAATTTCTGGAATACTTGATGCACTGATCATACATTTCATCCGAAGAAACAACATCAATTCTTTTGATGGAGTTATTTTTTGTAGAAATAGAATTGGGTCCGCATACCAGCGTGACTTCAGCTCCTTGCTTTGCAAGTTCCTCTGCAATGGCAAATCCCATTTTTCCGGATGAATGATTGCCGATGAACCGAACGGGGTCAATTGCTTCGTAGGTCGGGCCGGCTGATACAAGCGCCTTTTTACCGTTTAGCGAGGCTTTTTTTTTAAAGTGTTCGGAAAGGAATTTTACAATGGCTTCCGGTTCAGCCATTCTTCCCTCTCCTGACAATCCGCTGGCCAGTTCCCCATTATCCGGTGGAATGATCCTATTTCCAAAGGATTGAAGCTTTTTCAAATTCTCCTTCGTGGATGGATGCTGGTACATATCCAGGTCCATCGCCGGAGCAAGAAATACGTTCGACCTTGTAGAAAGATAAACAGCCACTAAAAGATTATCGCAGAGTCCGTGTGCCATCTTCGAAATAGTGGATGCCGTAGCGGGCGCAATGATCATCACATCCGCCCACAGACCCAAATCAACATGACTGTTCCATTCGCCTTGTGCGTTAGCAACAAATTCAGAATAGACCGGATTTTTAGAAAGCGTTGAAAGTGTAAGCGATGAGATGAATTCTTTTGAAACAGGCGTCATCACAACTTTGACATGAGCACCGGCTTTTACCAGCAGCCGAACAAGAAAAGCAGATTTATACGCAGCGATACTGCCTGTTACTCCGAGTAGGATATTTTTTCCTGACAGCATGGATAGGTTTACAGTTTATGGTCTACAGTATACAGTTAATGCAACCGGAAACTGTAAACCTCTTTTAAAAACTCTTTGATCCTTTCGAAGGATTCCTGTAATATATTTTATCATCCATGAATTCCTGGATGGCAATGGCATGCGGCTTAGGCAAACGCTCATAATACTTTGATACTTCGATCTGCTCCCTGTTTTCAAAGATCTCTTCAAGATTATCAGTATGTGAGGCAAACTCAGCCAGCTTGTTGGTGAGCTCTTCTTTTACTTCCTGGTTGATCTGATTGGCACGTTTAGCCACCACAACAGTGGATTCATAAATGTTTCCTGTTTTGGCTTCGAATTCACGCAGGTCGCGTGTAACGGTGTTGGTTTCTGCAAGTGACTTTTTGTAATCCATGTTGTGTTTATTTATTGTTTAGAGTAATTTTCGAGTTGTTTTTTAGCGCTGGAGAAATAACCTTCCACTTCTTTTCCGTATTTGCTTTCATGAGGATAATAGCTGGCGAATTTATTGTACGCTTCCATGGTGGACTTGAAACGTTCGGTTTTTTTAGCGTCAATGCTTTTCACGGCATAGGTATAATTTGCTTTAACGATCAGGTACATTGTTTCTTCCCTGTATTTAGTATCCGGATATTCTTTTAATACATTTTCAAAAGAAACAATAGCTGCTTTATAATCATCTAAAAAGAAATATTGTTTTGATATTTCAAAATATTTTAACTCCAGCTTTGCACGTAGTTTTGTAATCAAGTCGTTACATTCTTCTTTTCTTTTGCTGTCCGGGTATTTATTGATGAACGACTGAAGTTCTTTAATTGCGTTTTTTGTATCCGTTTGGTCCAGGCTGTATTTTGGAGATTCAAGATAATAACAATAGGCATACATAAAAGCGCACTCTTCTGTTTTATCGCTGGCCGGAAATGTCTTTACAAAATTATTGAAATGATACCCGGCCAGTAAATAATCACCGGTTGAATAAGTAGCATAGGCATAATAGTACATGATCTTCTCCGCTTTTGATGTGCCGCGGAATACGCTTACGAGTTCCTCAAACAAGGCCAATGCTTTCGTATATTCTTTCTCATCATAATATTTTATAGCAGCGTCGTATTTTTTATTGTAATCCGTACTTTTAAGTAATCGGTTATAATCACTGCAAGATGAAAATACAAAAAGGAAAAGAAAACAAAACAAACTCAGATATTTAACACGAATAAACCGCATACTATATTAAATGTAATTATTAGGATTTGAAGTTTTCAACAAAAGTGTGGCAAAGATAGATTTTTAGTTGATATGTTGGAATATGCTATTAATGCAAAAATTTGTAATTTTACAACCTCACAACAAAATATGAAAGATTTATTTGATAAAATAAAAGAAAATCGAGGAGAACTTGGACGTTATTCCAAAGAAGCTCACGGTTATTTTACTTTCCCTAAATTAGAAGGAGAAATCGGGAGCCGAATGGTTTTTCGCGGAAAAGAGCGTCTCGTATGGAGTTTAAACAATTATCTGGGTTTGGCTAATCATCCTGAAGTAAGAAAAGCAGATAAAGAAGCTGCAGAAAAATACGGACTTGCTCTTCCAATGGGCGCAAGGATGATGTCCGGAAATTCCAACTTACATGAACAATTTGAAAAGGAGCTTGCTGAATTTGTAAGCAAACAGGATGCAATTCTTGTGAATTTCGGCTATCAGGCAATGGTTTCAGCAATTGATGCGCTTGTAGATCGCCATGATGTAATTGTTTATGATGCAGAAGCGCATGCCTGTATCGTTGATGGCGTTCGCCTTCATGTTGGGAAAAGATTTGCTTACCTGCATAATGACATGCAAAGTCTTGAAAAAATGCTGGAACGCGCAACAAAAATTGTAAATGAAACAGGAGGAGCTATTCTCGTTATAACAGAGGGCGTTTTTGGAATGCGCGGCGATCTTGGAAAACTAAAAGAAATTATAGGCTTAAAGAAAAAATACACCTTCAGGCTGTTTGTAGATGATGCGCATGGAATCGGAATTGAAGGAAAAAACGGAAGAGGCACCGGCGAGGAGCAAGGATGCCAGGATGGAATTGATATTTATTTCGGAACCTTTGCAAAATCCTTTGCCATGATCGGCGGATTTATTGCAAGTGATGAACAGATCATTGATTTCCTTCGCTATAACATGCGCTCACAGATCTATGCCAAATCCATGCCGATGCCTCTTGTTATCGGAGGGCTGAAGCGCCTTGAAATGATGCGCACGCATCCGGAATTAAGAGAAAAAGTCTGGGCTATCACCCGTGCCCTTCAGGGCGGATTGAAAAAAGCCGGATTTGATATCGGAGATACGGAATCGTGTGTTACCCCGGTTTATATGAAAGGATCCGTTCCGGAAGCAACAAATATTGTAATTGAACTCCGTGAAAAATATAATATCTTCTGCTCTATCGTTGTTTATCCGGTCATTCCAAAAGGCATGATGATCCTGCGTTTGATCCCTACTGCCGTTCATTCGCTTGAAGACGTAAAATACACGATCGAATGTTTTTCTAAGGTTAAGGCAAAACTTGAAAAAGGAGAATTTAAATCTGAAAAAATAGCAGCTGTAAACTAATAATAAATCACCAATAAACAATTCAACTATGCAAAAGTACGAAACACTCAAGCAATTAGTCGCCAACATGGAGGCTGATGTACAAAAATTCTACAACGGAAACAATGCGGCGGGAACCCGCGTTCGCAAACACCTTCAGGATGTTAAGAAAGCCTGCCAGGACATGCGCAACGAAGTGCAGGAAATTCGCACTTCCCGCAAAGACGCCTAAAAGAAAGGAATAAAGATATAAGGCTATAGTGGTATAGGGCTTTACAAAGCCCTATACTATTTATTTTTCTTGCCTATAGCATATCCCTTTATTCCTCTATACTTTTTCTATGAAAGCAGATGTCCTCTTAGGACTTCAGTGGGGTGATGAAGGCAAAGGAAAAATTGTCGATGTAATTGCACCGAAGTACGATATCGTAGCCCGTTTCCAGGGCGGTCCGAATGCAGGGCATACGTTGGAATTTAATGGAATGAAACATGTGTTACATCTCATTCCATCCGGAATTTTTCACGAACGGATCATCAATATTATCGGCAATGGAGTTGTGATCGACCCCATGGTCTTTAAAAAAGAAATCCTTGACCTTGAAAAGCTGAATGCTCATCCAAGAAAAAATCTTTTCATCTCCAAACGCGCTCATTTAATTCTTCCTACCCATCGTTTGCTGGATGCAGCGAGTGAGGCAGCAAAAGGAAAAGAAAAAATAGGTTCCACCCTGCGCGGGATCGGGCCGGCTTATATGGACAAAACCGGAAGGAACGGTTTGCGCATTGGCGATATTTTTTCTCCGGATTTCAAAAAGAAATATAATTTTTTGGTTGAGAAGCATAAACAATTGCTCGCGTTATATGACTTCAAATATGATTTAAAAGAACATGAGTCTTCCTGGTTCGAAGGAATTGAAACCATCAAGGAATTCCAATGCATCGAGACTGAAAAATACCTGAACGATGCTTTGAATGAAAATAAATCAGTTCTTGCAGAAGGCGCTCAGGGTTCTCTGCTTGATATTGATTTTGGTTCTTATCCTTTCGTTACCTCTTCCAATACAGTTTGTGCAGGCGCCTGCACCGGGTTGGGAATTGCACCCAACCGGATCGGTAAGGTTTTAGGAATATTCAAAGCGTATTGTACACGGGTTGGCAGCGGCCCTTTTCCGACTGAACTGAATGATGCTACAGGTGAAGAACTCCGCAAAACAGGAAATGAGTTCGGTGCAACCACCGGGCGCCCGAGAAGATGCGGATGGCTTGACTTGCCTGCCCTCCGGTATGCAGTGTCCATCAGCGGCGTAACGGATCTTATCATGATGAAGGCTGACGTGCTTTCCGGTCAGGATACGATCCGGGTTTGCACGCATTATAATTACAACGGGCAAAAAATCGACTTTCTTCCTTATGATCTTTCTTCTTACCCGCTCACGCCTATTTATAAAGAATTCAAAGGATGGAAATCTGATCTGAGAAATACAGTATCCGCGCTCCCTCAGCAGCTGGAAGACTACATCAGTTTTATTCAAAATGAAATCAAAGTTCCGATTACATTGATTTCTGTAGGCCCTGACCGAAAACAAACACTCAATCGTTCAGGCGTATTGGTTTGATTTTTGGATATTTGCGGAAACATTATTCTTTCATTTAGTGCTAAAACGATTTACATATTTTTTCTTTTTCATTATTTTACTATTCCCTTTTAAGGGAATCGCTCAATCCCAACCCAAGCAGGTTAAAATCAATCATGCCAACCGCCTCGAATACGATGAGCGGCTGGGTAAAAATGTCAATCGCCTGATCGGAAATGTTCAGCTGGAGCATGAAGGAATGGTGATGAACTGTGATTCGGCTTATTTTTATTCTGAATCCAACCAGGTAGATGCGTTTGGCAACGTACATATTATCAAAAGCGGCGGAACCGATATTTATTCTCAGTATTTAAAATACAATGGCAATACCCGGATGGCAGAGTTTCAGAAAAGTGTTCGGCTGATTGATAACGGATCAACGCTTTCAACGGATCTTCTTTATTACGACATGAAGAATTCGGTTGCCAATTATCCCAATGGCGGAACGATCGTCAGCAAGGACAATACGCTCACCAGTGACCATGGCTATTACAATCCTTCTTCAAAAACTTTTTCTTTCAAAAAGAATGTAGTGCTGGTCAATCCGCAGTATACGATCCGTTGCGATACAATGATCTATAATTCAGCCACTAAAACCTGTTTCTTCATCGGCCCGACGCACATAAAAAATAAAACAAGCCTGATCTATTGCGAATACGGATGGTATAATTCCGAATCGAACACTTCGCTGTTCAAGAAAAATGCGTACATCCTTACCGAGAAGCAAAGATTGAAGGGCGACAGCGTTGGATATGACCAGGTAAAAGGAATCGGAAAGGCGTTCGGGCATGTAGAGATAAATGATACCAGCCAAAATATTATTGTAACCGGTGATCTCGCCACCTTTTTTGAAAAAGAAAAAAAATCACTTATCACAGGGCATACCTTATTGAAACAATATGATGATGAGGATACATTGTTTTTGAATGCCGACACCATTTATTCCATGGATATTCCCTTAACGAAAAAGCGGTTCAAAGAAGATACGGCAACTACGCAAAAGCTGCTCCTCGCCTATCATCATGTTCAATTTTTCCGGGAAGACCTGCAGGGAAAATGCGATTCATTGGCCTACACCGAAGCCGATTCTTTAATGCGGCTATTCAGAAGTCCTGTTTTATGGTCGGATAAAAGCCAGATAACGGCAGACAATATAGACCTGCTCATTACCAGCGGCTCCATTAAAAAAATGTTCATGCGGCACAATGCGTTTATTATTTCCAAGAAAGATTCTACCAAGTTCGACCAGATAAAAGGGAAAGACATGACCGGCTTTTTTAAAAATAACGAACTCGTAAAAATCCATGTGGTAGGCAACGGGCAGACCATCTATTTCCCTAAAGACAAGGACAAATATGTAGGGGTAAATAAAGCCGATTGCAATAACCTTGTGATCTATATTACAGAAAATGAAGTAAAAAAAATAACGTTCCTTAAAAAACCGGAAGCTACTTTGTTCCCGATGAGTGATTTCAATCAAAAAGACTTTACGCTGAAGGATTTTATATGGCGGGAAAATGAACGGCCGCTTTCAGTACAGGATATTTTACGGTAGAAAATGTGTATTTTATTTTCACCCTATGATTGATTGTTCCGTCATGTAGGTTAAGGCGCCTGCCAGGTATCCTAACAACGCAAGCCAGCTAATCCTTTTGAGATACCAAAAAAATTCGATTCGTTCCATTCCCATTGCCGCAATTCCTGAAGCCGAGCCGATTACGAGCAGGCTTCCACCCGTTCCTGCGCAGTAAGAAAGAAATTCCCACAAAAAATGATTCACAGGAAAAGTATTGAGATCATACATGCCCATGGCGCCTCCTACCAGCGGAACATTGTCTACCACTGCAGAAAGAAATCCGATTGAAAAAATTTCATAACTGATATTGCCTATTTTATCATTCATAACGACAGCGAAATGAGATAGAATTCCAGTTGACTGAAGCGCAGCAATAGAAATTAGAATTCCCAGAAAAAAAAGAATACTTGGCATATCAATTTTTTTCAGGGCGTTAAGAACGGTAAAAACACCTTTTTCTGAATCCTCTTTATTCTTATGGATAAATTCTGAAAAAAGCCAGATCAAACCAAGCCCCGAAAGCATTCCCATAAAAGGAGGAAGATGTGTAAGCGATTTGAATAACGGAACAAAGAACAGAACCCCCAATCCGAAAAAGAAAATTGCATTTCTTTCAAAAGGAGTTGTAGTCAAGTTGTCACTTTCTTTTTGAAAAATCGAATTTTCCACATTTCCTTTCAGCGTAAACGATACTATGACAAGTGGAATAAGCAAGCAAACTAAACTTGGAAGAAATAATTTTAAAATGATATTCATGCTTGTAACTTGGCCTCCTATCCAAAGCATGGTTGTGGTCACATCGCCAATCGGCGACCATGCGCCGCCTGCATTCGCAGCTATGATAACCATCCCTGCAAACAACATTTTGTCATTCTTGTCGGAAATTAATTTTCGTAAAAGAGAAATCATCACAATGGTTGTTGTCAGATTATCCAGCACCGCTGAAAGAAAAAAAGTAAGAAAGCAGATGATCCACAGGAGCTTTCTTTTATTAGTTGATGAAATAAGATTGGAAATAATTTCAAAACCGTTGTGTGAAGCGATCAGTTCAACCACAGTCATTGCTCCCATAAGAAAGAACAGTATCCCTGAAATTTCTCCCAGTTGCTCCATTAATTTACTGGAAATGCTTTGAGGATCTGAAGAAGATACAATATAAAGTGTCCAGCATAAAACACCTGTAAGTAAAGCAGATGCCGCTTTATTTACCTTAATAATGTTTTCCATGACTATTGCTGCATATCCAAAAATGAAAACAAAAATTATAATCGTATTCATATTGTTCATCCAAAATTCCCAACAATATAGGCAGGTGAGAATGATTAATAAAATTACCGTATTTTTACCCTTAATGTCAACGGCATTTCAGACAATATTACCCAAAATCAACGAATGGCGTTCCCGCCATGTGAATAAAAATACTTTTCTTATTCTTGTTGCGATCCTTGTTGGATTGGTGGCCGGTTTTGCTGCTATTCTTCTTAAAATAATCGTTCATAATATCCAGCACCTGGTAAGATTAATACTTGAGAATCCATCATTTAATTTTCTTCTTTTTGTTTTTCCTTTAATCGGCATCCTGCTCACTGTTTTTTATGTTCAGCGGTTCCGGAAAGGAAAAATAGGGAGAGGTGTCGGCAATATTCTTATTTCCATTGCCAAACGGTCGAGCAATATTGAACGGGATAAAACTTACTCGCATTTAATTTCAAGCGCCCTCACCATTGGTTTTGGAGGCTCTGCCGGGCTGGAAGCCCCGATCGTAGTGACCGGCGCAGCGCTGGGCTCTAACACGGCAAGAGGCCTTAAGATGAATTACAACGAACGCACGTTAATGCTGGCATGCGGAACAGCAGCAGGAATTTCAGCCATCTTCAACAGCCCGATCGCAGGCGTTTTGTTTGCCGTAGAAGTGATCCTGTATGAATTTTCAATACCGGCATTTGTTCCGATCCTTATTTCTTCAGCAACCGCATCTGTGCTTTCCATTCTTTTTTATAAGGAAAAATTATTTTTCCTGATCACAAAAGGATGGAATATGAACGCCATCCCCTTTTACATCATTCTCGGCATACTCATGGGGCTGATCTCTGTATATGTAACGCGCATGGCCATCGGGACAGAAAAATTGTTCAAGTCCAAGAAGAAACCCTATCAGAAAGCAATTATCGGTGGAGTTATACTCGGGCTGATGATCTTTCTCCTTCCCCCGTTATACGGAGAAGGTTATTACTCCATTGAAAAACTCCTTGAAGGAAGTTACAACTCGCTTTTAGAGAACAGTTTGTTTTCCGGATTTACAGACAATGCATGGTTCGTTGTCCTTATTGCCGTGATCATTGTGCTTGTTAAGATCATTGCCACTTCCATTACCATTGGCGCAGGAGGCAACGGCGGGATCTTCGCCCCTTCCCTGTTCATCGGCGCCGTAACCGGTTTTGCGTTTGCACATGCGGTCAATCTTCTTGGAATCATTCATCTGACAGAAGCAAATTTCATTGTAGCTGCCATGGCCGGGGCCTTGAGCGGAGTCATTCATGCACCGCTGACCGGAATATTTCTTATTGCGGAAATCACAGGGGGCTACGCTCTTTTTGTACCTCTCATGATCGTCAGTTCCTTATCCTTTTTGATCGCCCGTTACTTTGAACCCTATTCTATCTACGCGCGGAAACTGGTGGAAAAAGGCCTGCATGGGAAAGATAAAGACCGGATCGTTTTGAACCGCATCAAACTGAAAAATATTATTGAAACTGATTTTGTTTCGGTGATCCCTTCCGATTCACTGGGGAAATTAGTTGATAAGATTGAACATTCAAAGCGAAATATCTTTCCGGTGCTGGATGAAGACAGCCATATACAGGGTGTGATCTTACTTGACAATATCCGGGAGATCATGTTTCACAAGGAGCAATACGACAGCCTCCATATTAAAGAGCTGATGACGCAGCCTCCCTGCATCCTGGATATAAATGAAGAAATGCATGATGTAATGAAAAAGTTTGACAGCTATAATGCATGGAACCTCCCGGTAACCGAAGCAAACAAATACATCGGTTTTGTTTCAAAGTCAGCCATTTTTACCAGGTACAGAAGCATGCTGATCAAACAATCGGAGCAGAATTATTCGTGATGCATGCTTTTTTCTGTTGCTGTTTACTCATTCAATACAGAAATCTATTTAACAATTTACATGAATTACCTTAATAAACTTTTTATGTATTATTAGAATTTTTAACTTAATTTTGGCGAAAATTAATCAATCACTATAAACACCTTTTTTATCATGAAAAAAATTTTACTTGTACTTTTTGTCTGCATTACAACTTTAAGCGCTTTTGCACAATGTACGCCTGATCCAACGACTCCCAACAATGGGAATTTTCCAAACAAATTAGATACTGCATGGGTTGGTATTCCCTACAATATGGTGGTGACCAATGCGGTTCCTTTGGATACTACGGTTTTGGTTACCGGAGTGCCGATCAGCGTAACTGTTGATTCTGTAAAGATTTTAAATTTCACAGGATTACCTGCAGGATATACGAAAGCATATCATCCTACTACCGGTGTTTATCCGGGCGGAACAAAAGGATGTATTTTGGTTTCCGGCATTACAAACAATACAGCGTTGGTTGGAACACACCCGCTGTTGATCTATACGAAAACATGGGCGAAAGCATTCGGTATCCCGCAAACACCTCAATTGGACACTGTAAAATCCTATTCTTTAATAATTGCGATTCCTACAAGTACAGATGTGGAAGACAACTCCAATAATAACCTGTTCAAAATTTATCCAAACCCTACACAAGGTTTTTTGACAGCCGTTGCATTTTTGAATGAAGCGAATAACGCAACCGTTAAGATTTACAATTCAATGGGTGAATTGATCAGCAAGGAAAACGCAACTGTTCCCAACCATTTATTGAACTATTCCGCCGACCTGTCAAAAGCAGCTCCGGGTGTTTATTTTCTTGAGATCAATACGTCGCAGGAAACCATTAAGAAAAGATTTATAGTTAAATAATATCAGGATTCAGAAGTGATCGAACTCAGTTACTGATTATTTCTCAGACAGACTGATCGGATTGCGTCATAACCATAACACTACATTTTCATGCGTATATTCAATAGGAGTATGTTGTTTTTTTTATTTACACCGGGCCTTGTTTCGGCCGGGGGATTTCAGCTGAATGTACAGGGACAAAAATCACTGGCTATGGGCGGCGCAGGAACTGCGTTATCGGGTGATGCTTCCACGGTTTTCTTTAACCCTGCCGGAATGAGCTTCCTTGAGAAAAAACTTTTCTTCACGGGTGGCACTTCTTTGATTTTTCCATACGTCTCTTTTCAAACCGCTGCGGTTGTCAATGATGTGCAAACTTCTCCTATGGGAACGCCACTTCAGTTTTATGCGGCAGCCAAAGCAAGTGATAAGGTTTCGATTGGGTTTTCATTAAACAACCAGTTCGGATCCGTTTCTTCTTTTGACGATAACTGGGAAGGCAAATTTATTATCCAGCGAATGGCATTAAAAACGTTCATGTATCAACCTACCGTTTCGTATAAGCTCAATGACCGGATCAGCGCGGGAGCCGGTTTTATTTATACGACCGGTTCGTTCGATATAAAACAGGCCGTACCCGTTGCTACTTCTCAATATGATAACGGTGAAGCATCGTTATCCGGAAAAGGAGTTGGATTCAGTTACAATGCTGGCCTCCATGGAATAATTCTGAAACAGGATACGACAAAGTGTTTCAGCTCTTTGAAAGCCGGATTTTCGTATCGCTCCCCCATCAAGGTATCGATTGTAAACGGAACCGCTAAGTTTACTGATATCTCCGTGGCGTTGCAGGATCAGTTTCCGGCCGAAACAAATTTCAATACACAATTAACACTGCCCGGGGTTTATTCATTCGGTTTGCAGTCAAACCTCATCGTGAATGAGAAGATCAATATGGATGTTGTTTTTGATTTTGACAGAACCCTGTGGTCTTCTTACGATTCATTGAAAATTGATTTTTCTAATCCAACCACGCCTGATACCAAATTAGCCAAGAACTGGAAAGATGTGAATGCGTTCAGGATCGGCGCTTCTGTTAATTATAAAAAGAAATATTCGCTCAGGATAGGATCGTATTATGATCAATCTCCTATCCGGGATGGCTATGTAAGCCCGGAACTGCCCGATAAAACACACGTTGGGTTTACAGCAGGGATTGGAGTTGTTCTCACCGACAATTTTTCTGTTGATATTGCATGGCTGGTTTCAAACTTCAAACGTACTGCATCTTTAGATGATAAAGGTTTTTCAGCAACCTATCACCGCATAGTGAATGTTTTCGGAATCGGCTTAAACTATTCTATTAAATAAAAATTAATATTAATTGCATGGCTCCCATCGTATTGTTAAAATAATGCCAACCCGCGAACGTATGCGAATGATGCGATAAACAATTCGTGGCGTTCGCATCGATTCGCATTGTTTGCTTTAGTTTATCATAACAGAACAAGTGTCCACTTACATTAAATAATTTAAGATGATAAAATCAATTCGAACATTCTTCTTTCTTTTCGTTGTGCTTTTTTTTACAACCTGTAAAAAGAATTTTGAAGCGCCGGATTATACTTCCGGCGACGCCGACTTCACCAATTACATAGCGGTAGGAAATTCCTTAACGCAGGGCTATCAGAACGGCGGCGTGTATGAAGAAGGCCAGCGAAATTCATATCCGAGCATTATTGCGCGGCAAATGAAACTGGTGCAGCCGAACATGAATGAATTTGTTCAGCCCTACTTCCCCGGACATGGTTCCGGTTATATTCACCTGGAATGGAAGAATAATACCATCCAGGTAGTGAAGGAAGAAGATCCGGGCGGGTACAAAGAAGACCCTTCGTTTAATGGCCTATCGTACGTTGGACAGCAGCTCAGCAATCTCGGCACCTCCGGAATTAAACTGATCGGAACCTGCTTTGACTCTACTGTACCGGGAGATAATTATAATACCTACCTGTTAGCCGCAAACAATCCCTATTTCAAACGAATGTTCGCTCTCGGGCAGCCCGCTGCTCCCATTAATTACCTGACCGATGTGGTGCAAAGCAAACCTACTTTCTTTACCAGCTGGCTGGGCAATAATGATATTCTCGGCTACGCAACAGGAGGCGGCGATGTGTTGGCGATTTCGATCATGGGAACCCCCTTTTATGTTTATGGATTATCGGATCCGACAGAGTTCAGAAAGAAATACGACCGTTCACTTGACTCGCTGACAAAAAACGGAGCCAAAGGAATTGTGGCGACCATCCCGAACGTTACTTCGATCCCTTATTTTCATGTGGTGAATTTAAAAGACATAAAAGGGCCTGATGGCGCTTTGCTGGATGTATACATTAAAACAAATAACGGGATCCGAACGGCAACCGAAGACGACAAAATTTTACTTCCGGCTGCTTCCAAGCTGAATAAATTTGTTACCGATTCTTTATACGATAACGGTGTTCCGGTAAAAGACAGCGCAGGAAATGTTATCCTTGTTTACTCTCCCTCTCCTTACGGTTTGGCGGTTACCAATCCGATCAACAACAATGAAGTTCTGGATAAGGATGAATTTGCAAATGTTGCGCCGGCGCTGGCCGCTTTAAACGCACAGATAAAAGCTTCCGCTGCAGCGCATCATATCCCCGTTGTTGATATGGAAAGTTTCCTGCAGGAATTTGAATCCGGAATTGCTTTCAACGGGATCGATTTCTCTACAAAGTATATAGAAGGCGGCGTATTTTCGCTGGATGGCGTGCATCCAAATGCCCGCGGCTATGCGATCATTGCCAATAAATATATCGACGGCATCAACGCTTATTATCATTCTAACATACCGAAGGTCAATATCAATAATTATAAAGGAATAGTTTTTCCGTAAAAAACTTTTTGATTCCGGGAAAGCATCATAAAAAAACGTATGGTGCTTTTTTATTCCTGACAGGGTTTATTTGTCTTTTTTATGCTTCAACACTTTCGCTTCAACATAAAAAATAATTTCTTCAGCAATATTCTTCACCTGGTCCCCCACCCGTTCCAATTTGCGGATGGTGGAAAGTATATAAAGCGCCTGCTCTAACTTGTCCGGGTTCTTACGGATAAAATCTGCGATCACGGAATTTGCTTTGAGGTTTATGTTATCCAGCACTTCATCCTGTTTGAAAACACTTCGTGCCAGGGCGGTATCTTCTTTTTCAAAAGCGGTCAACACTTCCGCTAACATAGAAGTTGCTTCGTTGAACATTTTAATCACCTGCGCCACTTCAAGCAGGTTTTTATCAAAAGAAGTTTCAGTGAACACAATAAATTTGCCTATACCTTCCGCAATGTCACCCGTGCGTTCAAGATTGTTATTTATCTTAAGTACAGCCAGTACAAAGCGGAGATCAACAGCTACAGGATTGAAAAGAGCGAAAATATTTTCGCAATCACGGTCGATCTTTAATTCGTAGGCGTTCACCCGTTTTTCGTTCAGTACCACTTCGCGGGCGAGGTCCTTGTCAAAACGCAAAAGAGAATCCTGCGTTTTATTGATCTGAAGGAGGACAAGGTTCCACATGGAAATGCATTCCCCTTTCAATAACTGTAATTCTGAATCTAAGTGTGTCATTTGAATCTGAAAATTTAAAAGTTAACTAATTTTAAAATTGAATGAAATAGATTGAATTTAATCATGTATCTCTTTGAGGGTTATTTTTCATTTTCAAATCTTCAAATTGATACATTTTAAAATTGCTTATCCGAAACGGCCGGTAATGTAATTTTGTGTTTTTTCGTTCTTAGGATTTGTAAATATTTCTTTTGTGTCATTGTATTCAATGAGTTCTCCCAAATAAAAAAATGCGGTTTTGTCGCTCACTCTTCCGGCTTGCTGCATATTGTGAGTCACGATGAGCAGCGTATAATTCTTTTTCAGGTCAAACAACAGTTCTTCGATTTTAGCGGTTGAAATCGGATCAAGAGCAGAAGTAGGTTCATCTAATAAAAGGATTTCAGGTTTCATTGCCAATGCACGCGCAATACACAAACGCTGCTGCTGTCCGCCAGAAAGAAAAGTCCCCTTTCGATGAAGCATATCTTTCACCTCGTCCCACAAAGCCGCTTTCTTCAACGAATCTTCAACGAGCTCATCCTTTTCAGGCTTACGCAAACTTGCTCCGTTGAGTGTATAGCCGGCAATTACATTCTGATATATACTCATTGTTGGAAATGGATTCGGCCGTTGAAAAACCATTCCGATAAATCTTCTAAGAATAATGGGATCCATTTTGTAAATATCATTTTTCGTATAAAAAATTGTTCCTTCAACATGTGTATCATTGGTTAATTCATGCATGCGGTTAACACACCGGATGAAAGTTGTTTTGCCACAGCCGGATGGCCCCATAACCGCCACAATATTGTTGCGGGGAATTTCAATGTTGATCTTCTTCAACACCTGATTCTCACCAAACCAAGCGCTGAAATTTTCAGATTTTAAAATTGTACTCTCCATTTTTTTTCTGCTAGCTTAGTTAATGTGTTAAGAAGTAAAATAAATAAGATCAGAAGGAATGCAGCACCCCAGGCAAGCTCGTGCCATTCATCGTATGGGCTGATCGCATAATTGAAGATCACAAGAGGCAAACTCGCCATCGGTTTGAGGATATTCGTATTTGTGAATGGATTCCCGAATGCAGTAAAAAGCAGCGGAGCGGTTTCACCGGCAATACGCGCAATACCTAACATCACCCCTGACAGAATTCCGCTGATACCCGCGGGAAGAATTACTTTCAGAATGGTTCTGTAATACGGAACCCCCAGTGAGAGCGATGCCTCTTTCAATGAATCGGGAATAAGTTTTAATGTTTCCTCCGTAGATTTTATAATGGAAGGAAGCATCATCAGGGAAAGCGCTATGCTCCCCGACAGAGCGGAAAAACTCCCCATCGTTTTGACGATCCACAAATAAATTACGATACCGATAACGATGGAAGGGATTCCCTGGAGTACATCAACGGACAAGAGCGTCCAGTATGCAAGTTTTGTTTTTCTGAATTCGCTCAGATAAACTCCAATGCTCACGCCAAACGGAATAGCGATAAGAGCAGCGATACCGATGATAATAGCACTTCCGATCAATGCATTGAAAATCCCTCCTCCGGTTTCGCCAACGGGTTTTGGCAGGTTCGCCAGGAAATCCCAGCTAATGGCCGATATTCCCCGTTTGAAAATATAAAGCAGAACTAAAAGCAATGGTAATGTTACGATCACCGTAAACAAAACAACCCCTGTTTTCAAAACAATATTTTTGTATTTCCGTATTTGTATTCCCCTTTCCATTTCAATCGATTGAAAAACGTTTAATGATCTGTCTGCCGATAACGTTGATAATAGTGGTCACAACAAAAAGGAATAACCCCATTTCAATTAAAGCAGACAGGTAAACATCCCCTGTTGCTTCTGTGAATTCATTGGCGATCACGCTGGCCATCGTATTACTCGGTGCGAAAATATTTGTTGGGAGGATCTGCGAATTTCCTATCAGCATGGTTACTGCCATGGTTTCTCCGAGCGCGCGCCCGAGAGAAAGAAGGATGCCGGCTCCAATGCCTGATCTTGTATAAGGAATGATAATGTTTTTTATCACTTCATACCGTGTCGCTCCAAGCGAGTAAGCGGCCTCCTTCAACGATGAAGGAACCAACATGATCACCTGGCGAATCAGCGAAACAGAATAGGGAATGATCATTATCGACAGAATGATAGAAGCCGTAAAGATCCCTACTCCGTAGGGCGGAAGACTTAAACTTGTTTCCAAATCCCTGACGAACGGAACAAGAATAAACATTCCGACAAATCCATAGATCACCGAAGGGATCGCTGCCAGTAGCTCAATACTATTTTTGAAAAAAACCGAGAGAAACCCTTTTGTAAAATATTCCCCTAAAAATAATCCGACTGAAATAGAAAATGGAACAGAAATAATTAAAGCAAGAATAGAAGTAACAAGAGTGCCGATTAAAAAAGGCAATCCTCCGAAATCATTTTCAACCGGATTCCACGTTTTGCCGTAGAAAAAACTTATGCCTATGGCTTTTATCGAAGGAAGTGAAGCAACAAGTATGGTGATGAAAATAGAAAGCAGAATAATTCCCAGCAACAAAGCCGATAGCGCTAATCCCTTGCGGAAAAATAATTCCCCGAATTGAAGTTGCTTTATTTGCCTTGTATTTGATACTTGCATGTACTTTTAATGTATTGCACCAAAAAGTAAAATACCCCGATAGAAATAGGGATTATTTTACTGAATCGGTGTGCGTTGTTTCGTTTTATACAACCAACAATGCCATGGTAAACAAGCGACCCAGCCGATCTATGTTTTTAATTACAATATTGACTTTCCGTTAAACGTAACCGACTTGAGAATTTTTTCTGCCACAGTCACTGCTTCTTTTGGAAGCGGAGCGTACATTAATGGAGAAGCAAATTGCTGCCCTTCGTGAGTTGTCCACCAGATCAGTTTGAGGGTGTTTTTTGCTTTCGCTTCGGCTCTTCCGTCATAACTTTGATTTTTGTACACAAGCAAATAAGTAAAGCTGCTGATGGGATAACCGTCTTTTGCGTCTGTGTCAGTGATGGAAACCCGTGCATCATCAGGAATTTTTACATTGGCGGCAGCAGAAACAGAGGATAAGTTCGCTTCAACAAAATTTCCGCTTTTATTTTTAAGTTTTGCCATAGCCATTTTATTTTGCAGCGCGTAAATCAATTCTACATAACCGATAGCGCCAGGAGTTTGCTTCACCAGTCCTGCAACTCCTTCATTCCCTTTGGCTCCAAGCCCGGTGGGCCACTCAAGAGATGTGCCTTTACCTGGTTTTGTTTTCCATTGTTCACTTATTTTTGAAAGATAGTCAGCAAAAACATAAGTGGTACCGCTGCCATCCGAACGATGAATGACTGAAATAGGGAGGTCGGGAAGTTTTGCTGCAGGATTCAATTTTATAATTCTTGCATCATTCCATTTGGTGATTTTCCCAAGAAAAATATCAGCGACTACATCGCCTGTAAGTTGAAGTTTGGGTTCTCCGGGAATATTATAAGTAACCACATCCGCACCGAGGCAAGTCGGTACATGTACAATTGGAGAGGGAAAACTTTTTAATTGATCATCGCTCACGGGGGCATCAGATGCGCCAAAGTCAACCGTTTTCGCCTGCAATTGTTTCTGGCCTCCGCCCGAACCGATTGATTGATAATTTACTTTGATGCTTGTTTTCTTGTTGTACTCATCAAAAATTTTCGAGTAGAAAGGAAAAGGAAAAGTTGCACCTGCTCCGGTAAGTTCGTTATCCTCTGCAACGAGGGCCTTTTTTGATTTTTCGATTTTATAATCGGTAAATGCCGCTAAGGAGAAAAGGATGATTGCTCCTGCTGCCACACGTGCTGTTGTTTTAATTCTTGATTTCATAGTTTTTAATTTTATTACAAAATTTGTGTTTTAGTGTTATCGCATTGTTAAGCTAATATTATCTGATTGCCAAAGATTAGTTAGCCATTCCGTTATTAGCTACTTTCTTACTTCCATTGAAAATGAAATAGAAGGTTAGGCGGTAAACTAAATCTTTATCATTTTTTACTCTTGCACCTAAATCACTGCCTGTTCCTCCGGCTCCGGAAGTGCTCATCATAGCTTTATAGCCATTGTACCAGATATTCGGCATGATGTGTATTCTTGGGTTGGGTGTCCAGTCTATACCAGCAGTATAAAATGTTTGAGTATAGAAAGTAGCACTGGTCAGATTGCTTCCTGTAATCCCTGAATAAGCCTTTGAATAAACATTATTGTTATTGAACTTTGTATTGGGATTATACCTATCCAGTCGCGCAAAAACATTCAATTTATTTTTAAGGATCTGTCCCGATGCGAATACCGACCATCCCATTTGCACTCCGCTCGCAGTGTCATTTACCGTGCCTGCAGGGATCACTCCATTAGCAGACACCTTGTATATGTCTGAATTTTTATTTGTTTGCTGGAACACTTCTGCTCCTACTCTGAACCATTCCGTAGCATAAGCAGCATAAAACTTCATGGTCATGTTTGAGGTTACATAAGGGGTTTGCTGTTGTACTAAATAATCCCCATACAACCCGACCGTAAGTTTTTGTTTCAATGCAGATACAAATACATTCGCCCTTGTTTTTTTGAAGTTCGCAGAAGCATAGGGAGTTGCACCGCCATTATTACCTACCTGCAGTGCATAGCCGATGTACATTGGCTTTAAGGAATCTGCAACTCGTTGCGACCAGATTTTTCCCTGCAATGAAGCGCCCATATCCGTGGAGCCATCTGTATTATGCAAATCCATGATAGTTCTTTCTATTGAACGATAGCCGTATAATGGCTCTGTATTACCAGCATTTGCGAAAGAACAGGTTCCGTATTGTCCTATTACCAGGTCGGTATTCTTCAGCTTAAAAATATTGGAGCATTTCACATTGACATATTTGACATACACCGTGTTTTTACCCCCGCCATCTACGTTCTGCTCATTGGCTAAAAGCACAGAAGCAGAAAAATTCGGAGCAAATTTGTAATCATAGCCTAAATACATCCGCCTGATCTGAAACGCGTTGGTTTGAGTACTGAGGGCATTGTTAACGGGGTTATTTGCAGCAACTGCATTACCGGTGCTTAAAGGAGTAAGCCCTTTGTATTGTACATTGCCTCCCCCTCTTTGCAGTGTATCATAGTGTGATTTATTAGCCCAATCGCCAAAAGCATATCCGTAAAGATTGCCCGATGGCTTAAATTCTGTTTCCTGGGCAGCAAGGTAATTATTCAATGTAAATGATGCTGTCCCGATAGCTATCGGGATTAAAATGTGTTTTGTGATTTTCATAATTAATTATTTGTTGCGTTAATGTTAATTTGACGCTACAAAATAACTACCTGTTAATTATCTGAGTGTAACCAGAACATTATCTGAATATTAAATTAAGATTAAAGTAACATTCACTTCACCATCCTGTAACCTATGCCCTTGATGGTAGTGATGAGGTTTTCGGAGATCTTAGAGCGGAGTTTGCGGATGTGAACATCAATGGTTCGCCCCTCTTTCGGAGTGATCTCTTTGTGCCATATATGTTTGAAAATTTCTTCCCGGGTGAAAACCTTTTCCGGCCGTGATGCGAGAAGATAGATGAGTTCAAATTCTTTTCTTGGCAAAAGGAACTCATTTCCTTTATAGTACACCATATACGCATCGCGGTCAACGGTCAGGTCGCCAATGATCTTCTTCAGTTGAGAAGCTAAAATAGATTTTATGCCGGATGATTTTGCAATGGTTTTTATTTTGGAAGCAAGTTTTTT
This sequence comes from Bacteroidota bacterium, assembly GCA_023251675.1. Classification (GTDB taxonomy): domain Bacteria; phylum Bacteroidota; class Bacteroidia; order Palsa-948; family Palsa-948; genus Palsa-948. The sequence continues at coordinate 9,039 of JAHEYJ010000024.1, read as the reverse complement.
TTCGTTCACGGGTTTTTCCATGTATTCATTCACTATGCCATTCAGTTCAAAAGAATAATCCCTGGGGTGAAGGAAAAAAACATATGCGTTTTTCAACCGGGGGATCTTTTTGATGAGCACGGCAACATCGGATGCCGGAATTTTTGGAATGTCGCAATCCAGTATCACCACGCTTGCCTGTGATTTTTCTGCTATATATAATGCTTCTATTCCATCCGTGGCAGCAACCACCTTGAACCCGGTATCTGTAAGGTCGGAATTCAAATTCTTTGACAGCTGAATATCCGCGGACGCAACAAGTATATTGTAAGTAGGCTTATTCATTTGCAACGGAGGGCTTATCATGTAATAAATATTTTTCAACCATCGGAAGCAGAACAGAAAATCGTATCGGCTTTGATATGTAGTCATCTCCGGCCATTCCCGCATTCATTGCATGGTAATCGTCTTGCGTGGCGCTGAGAAAAATAATCGGAATGTTTTTAAGAAGTTCGTGGCTTTTGAGGAGTTTGCACATAATAATCCCGTCCATTTCAGGCATCATGATGTCGGCAATAATCACATCCGGTTCGAATGATTTTACTTTTGCAATTCCTTCCGCCTCGTACCCCTTTTTTCTGAAATTGTACGAAAGAAATTCAATTACATCTGGATCATCGTCTACGATCAGGATCTTATTTTTTTGCAAACTCATTTTATGAACTTTATGAAAACAAAAGTAGAGGGAGGAGAATAACTGAATATTTTCTTATTGTTAACTTTTCGTTAAACAATACTAACCAGCAAGCAGGATTTACTTCAGACAGACATCCACACTTGTCACATTTTTAGACTCAAGTGTCATTACAAACTGTGGATTTTCCGTTGCGCGGTATAATTCCATGCAATCGTAAGGAACAAATCTCAGGCTCTCCAGCATTTTTTCATCTCTTATGAAATCTATAATTATTCCATAAAGCGATTTGCCGTTTTTGAATTTTACATACGCATCGGTTTCCATTTCACTTCTTAATTTTTCAAACATATTTTTGTTTTTAGTTTAGCAAATTTGAGAAGAGCATATTATCAGAGTGTTAAGAACAAGTTATTATTACTTTAAACTTTCACTGCATTAAATAATCTGATATTGGCTCAAATAGCGCTTCTGCTCGAAAAGCGCGCAATATCAATGTTCTCTGATTCTTTATTAGGTATCACTTCCTTATAGCCCAGAATAGTCATTCTTTCTTTTCGCGTTTTTTCCAACTCTTTTTCTGATTCTTTTTCAAGTTCACTGTAATATTTGTCAAAATGCTGAAACCGTTTGCTTAATTTTTGCTTGGCTCTTTTTTTTGCACGTTCACCCATCCAAACGAAAAGAAAGGAAGTTCCTACGAGGAAAATAATTCCTGCTGCACCTGTAAATAAAATTTTGATCATAGTTTTGTGTTTATGGTTAGTGTTTATTGGGTTTTGCTATGTAAAAACTATTCTTTGTTTTGACCTCCGATTACTTTGTTATATCTATGTTTTCAATCTCTTGATGAACCGGCATTTCATCGTGTTGCGGGATTTCCAGGTTGTCTTCTTGTTCTCTCCCTAATTGATTTTCTGGTCCGGATAAACGCTGAAGCCGTTTTTTGAAATTTTGCCGGGCTCTCTTTCTATAATATTCGTCCAGCCGGGAGAACCTCAAGGCAACCCCGGTAAAAAATGCAACTCCAGCTGCATCTGTCAATAGGGAATGTATCATGATGTTGGGTTTGATTTCATCAGGGCAAAACTATTCTCTGAATTTTATCCCGTTGTTTCATGGAAGTGATTTGTGAGTTATCATTTGGTAAACAAATCCTAAAAACATCAAAAAATGAAAAAAGGGTATCCTCTCAAAACACAAAAGGAAATTTATCTTGCCAAAATACAATGGAACGCTGATGACGCAGATTTTTTTATGATAAAATAAGATTTTTATTTTTTTATCTCTGTTTATCATAATCATCAGCGTTATCTGCGTTCTATTTTCCCTGTCTTTTTGAGAGGATACAAAAAAGGTTTTAAAAAACAATAATAAGATATGCTGACTTGGCGAAAAAAGCCGGATGTGTTATTCCTAAAATACCCTGATAACCCAAAGGTCAAATGGGGAGATTTATCGTATATTGGATTCAGGACTTTGCCTTAGATTAGGAAGGGCTATTAATCTTTTACACAACGAATGCTAAAGCCATACGTTTTAGATCCATGATACCTGAATACATTAGATTTTTTATAATCCAGGTAGCGGTACCATGCTTCGTTATCAGCAGTGTGATCTGTGGATGTCCACCAAAAACCTGTTGATGCGAGGTCATAGGGAAACCCCCATTCACCATCAAAGAGACGGCAGTTGCCGGCTAGGGCTGAGAACCCACTTTCATTTGTTGCCCACACATCGCCATAGAGATTCCAATTTTCCGGCCCTTTTTCTTTAAGCTTGTCGCCTTCAAATGTGCCCCGGAAGTTTGTTTTATCCGCCTCGGATTGGTTCATCCCAAGATATTTTTCCAATTCTTTCCATTTATCATCCGTAGGAATATGCCATCCAGCAGGAGCTATTTTTTTTGAATTATTTACCGCGTACCAATTATAAAGTAAGCCGGGCGAATTGGGATTATCATCGTATTTGCAATAGGCCCCGGTTGTGTCATTGTTCCATTCGGATGTATCCGTTTGTATTTTTCTTATGGAACTGCTGTCGCGGTATTTTGTTGATTTCAGATTTTCCGACATCCACCATTGATTTCCTATTTTTATCGTATGATAAACATGTCCTTCTAAATCTGTTACAGTGCCTGTTTCTAAGGGAGGAGGAGGTTCTTTGTGTTTATGGCAGCTGCAGGCAAACAATAAAAAAAATCCTGCGATCACAAATGCGGAAACCTGTTTTCTATTCCTTTTTACTGAAAAAAGATCCATAGTATCGTAATTTAATTTTTTAAAAAATATTTTATATCAGATGTTTCTCCTGTAAATAACCGGAGAAAATATAATCCATCGGCCAAACCGGAGATATTTACGTATTCGGTAACGGTTCCAGAGACTATTCCTATATTTTTTTCCAGCACAACGGCTCCAAAAGAGTTGTATATCGTATATTTTGCTTCTTTCTCATCAGCAGAAATATTAAATGCCACCTGGTCTTGTGCCGGATTCGGATAAAGGCTGACCCGTCCGTTGCCAAATGAAGAGCAAGCCACACTTACATCCCGGTTCTGACATAAGCCGGGATAACAACAAAAATTTGGCAACAAAACATTTGCTGAAGCGTCATAATTACAGGCCATGGGATCCGTGCAGCCAAAAACTTTAAGTGTTTTGCAGGAGTCTGTAAAGGAACAGGCATAACTGGGGCTATATTCGAGATACCTGTTGTCTTTACAGCCGCATACAGGGGGATATTTCAGGTATGGGCATAATACTTCCCCGGGTAAAAGTGTATCTCCATTAGCAACATAATTTAAAGTAATAGGATTTGGCAAAGCAGGCTGTTCAACTTCTACATTGAGTTCAAAAGAAATATCCCCTTTGGTTGTTAACTGGGCAACCAATACCTGGTTGCTGTCAGGATTCACGCCCATGACACCGGAGTTTTGCAGACCTGCATTATTACTAATGAATTGTGTTCCGGGTACGACCGAACCGAAAATGGTTGAATCAATAGTGGTACTAAACCTTATTCCATAATCTCCCCATCCGGACGGAACGTTCATCATGGTATCCATTCCATCTTGCATTTTCACTGGAATTCCGGCCGTGCTGTCATCGTTTGAAATTAATGGCACTCCCCCACTGCCACCGTCATTATTAGTAAAAGTGCCTCCTATGAAAGAACCGCTTTTATCCTGTGATTTTAAAACTCCAAAATAAGTTTTCACACTTGGTTTTGTTGTCTGACCCAGTGTGAGCCACGTATCCAGCCCAAGCGTATTTTCTGTATACCAACCCTTGCCAATGTCCTTGGAAAAAGTTTGTCCGTCCGTCATATTATTAAAAAAAACAGAGTCACTCACTATTTTCAATACATGATTTGCATCGCCATAGATCTTTTTCAGCTTGGATCCTTTCACCAGGTCAATATATACACGGTAGGTTATGGATCCTGAAGGAAGATGTCCGCCAACAGTATCTTTCGCATCCGTTGTATCAGAAATATAATATTTTTCAACAATGACATTTTCGACCTGCGCGTGCAGGGAGACAGCGGAAAGAGAACCGATAAAAGAGAAAAAAAGTAAAATCTTTTTCATGTTAATTCATTTTAGAATGTATATGAAACGGTAGCGATATAATTAGTTCCATACCTGTATTTATCATAATCTAAAAGCCATTGTCCATCATGCCTGTATGTCCTTCGTATAGATGCATTTAATATATCTCTTATCGTGAGGCTGACACTGAAGTATTTTCCTAATCGTTTGGTGATTTTTGCATCCAGCAAATGGCGCGGATGTTCATATACATCCGGAGTTTCAAGGAATCCCGGGATTATCAGCTTTGGTCCTTGTAAATTATAACCTATAGAGGTAACCAATCCAATGCTGTCGGCTTTGTAAGAGAGTATGGTATTAATTACATAAGGCGCCTGTCCATACATGCTGCGCTTTACGTGAAACTGAAAAGTGCCCTGCACCACGTTCCCAACATCATTTATCTGAATGCCATATTGATCGTATTCTGAACGCGAATTAACAAACGTGATATTTGCACGAAGTTCCAATTTTTTGAACAACATTTTTTTTCCTTCAAGCTCTATTCCTTTCACAAACGAATTATCCACGTTTTGCCAGGTATATCCTCCCGCATTTATTAATTCAATATGGTTCTTGAAATCTTTATAAAATAAGCTAAGGGAAACATTATCGCCTGATTTAAAATAAGACTCCAAACGCATATCAAAATTATTTATCTGCACCATTTTAAGATTTGGATTTCCTGCAACATAGTCTCTTAATTCATAGTCGTAAGCATAATAGCCGGAAAGTTCCCTTATGCTTGGACGCGCCACCGTTTGGCTGTAATTAAAACGCAGGTTGATCGGAGCATCTGCGTCTTTCTTTAATTTCCAGATAAGATTTGCACTTGGCAAATAACTTACTTTGCCTAAAACCCCTGGTTTTAAAAAGTTCCTGCGGGGATCATCCGGTGCATAGTGAAGCGTGTCATACTTCAGTGCATCCGTATAAATGTATGCTTTTTCAACCCTTACCCCTCCGGAGAACCGCAGCGAAGAAATAATGGCATAATCCAGCATGGCAAAACCTGAGGCAATGTGGCTGCGGCCAATATTGTGATCCCATACACGCCCCGATGAAATGTAACTTAAATCAAGTGCGTGATAAGGAATGCCGTTAAAGGTGCCCGAACTAATCCCGAAATTACCCGGAGCAAGATATTGTTCTACATTCCCATCGAAATTTTTACTGGTCCCTGTTAAATTTATAGAGTAGTCATATTGATCCGATTGCCTGATCATGTTTTGATAGGCCCCGCCAAATTTCAATTTCCTTATCAAACCAACAGTATTCATCAGCGGCAATTCGGCAACTAAATACGAGTCAAATAAATCTTCGGACAAATACCTGTAAAATCGCTGTACAGGGTTTCCTCCGCCAATTGTATATTCACCTGTGGGAGTGCGTATATATCCCAGATTTTTGAAATCAGGAGCGCTGCTTTTTCCAAAAGTATATGAAGCATTTAATTCTACTTTTAATTTAGGTTTTGGAAAATAATGTTCTGATTTGAATTGGTAGATCATTTGCTTTCTCTGCTCATAAAATTGATTCTGAAAAATAAGAGTGTCCCCATATTCATCAATACTGGAAGCAATACCTTTTCTAACGTTGTTCACCCCAATAAAATTAGGCATGAAAAGAAGAGAAATGCTGTGATTAGAACTAAGTTTATATGCCAGGTTTACTAAAGCGCTCCACCCATTCGTTTCAATGCTGTTTTGCTGGTAGATAGAGGAAAGGAGGCCCATCGTATCGGTTTTAGTATCGATTTTTATTCTATATGAAATTGATGCGGCATCATACCGGGTAGAACTTCCGTAGCGAAAACCTGCAATGATCCCCAATTCTCTTTTAAAGAGTTTTGTTTGATTTCCAATACTGAAACTTTGTGAGAAATCCAAAGGAGCGGACCGGGTAGTGGTAAGCCAATTATCAGGGAGGGATTTTCCAAACGCGACCGTTTTTGCATTCAATGCATCAAAGGCCTGCAGTTTATAAGAAGTATTATAGATGTTTATGGCATTATTGATTGCATTTTGGTCGCCAAGCTGGCTGTTTTGCAAAAGGCCCAATTGAACTAAGCCTAAGTTAAAGAAGGTTGTGTTCCATGAACTTTGGTTGACACCCAGGGACTGGAAATAATTTCCTTTTCCGGCTAAGCGCAGGGCTGTTGCCATTTCCAGGTACTCGTGTCCTTGCTCTAACGTTGATGCGGAGTAAGCCGGGGAATAACTCTTTTGGTCTATATTTCGAAAACCATTATCGTATCCCAGCCAGTCTGTAGAACTTCGCTGGGAAGAAAGCACATCTCTGAACGTTGTAGAGTTATTATATCCAAATGAACTTTCAACATTGAGATAAAATTTTTCAGGATAATCTTTTGTTTCAATAGAAAGATAGGCTCCTGCCCAATCTCCCGGCAGATCCGGGCTTGCAGTTTTAGTAATGATAACATTATCCACTAAACTGGCAGGAAACATATCTAATTTGATATTATTCGTAAAAGGGTCCAATGTTGGAATACGGGAGCCGTTGATGGTTGTTTTTATGTACCTGTCGCCAATGCCGCGCACTGTGATCAGGCCGGACTGATTGGTGGACACTCCTGCAACCCGTGTTACAGCTGCGGTAACATTCGCGTCCCCTGTTTTTTTCATAGTTTCGCCTGAAACATAATCGATCGTTACAGAGGAATTGATCTTAACTTTTTCCATGTAATTATCTTTTACTTTCAAAGCTTTGGCTATAACTTCCACTTCCTTCATGACGTTTGAGGTGGGCAATGAAAAGCTGATGTTCTTAATAAGCACCTCGCCATTTACAAGATGAATAGGTACTTGCATCTTATCATATCCAACCCAGGAAATAATTAAAGTATCCTTAGAGGAATCGGCCACTATAAAAGAATAATTTCCCTGCAAGTCCGCTACGGCTCCCAAAGTCATAGTAGATTTCCGCGTAATACCAGCGCCAATAGCAGACTCACCATTTTCATCGGTTATTTTTCCTCTGATAATTCCTTGGGAAAAAGAAAAATTATATATGAATAAACCAATGACCGAGAGTAAAATTATTTTTAAAATACCATGCATATGAAAAATCAATTTATAAGTTTCCGTCTCAGAAAAATTTCAAAAATCGTTCCTTTCTGCTTCATTAAAATGCCGGTTGCAAACAGGTTGAATTCTTTGAGCGAAATTGTGGAATATGTTGGTGATAAACATATCCTTAACATAAAATATATGTTATCTGTATGTTAACCGGATGGCCGGGATAAAAAATAATGTGGGAACAAAAAATTTTAGCGGCCACTGCTTTTTATAGTGACAGTTACAGGGGATGAAGTTGTCATGGCGCCTGAATCATCAATGGCAACCGCAGTTAAAACAACGGTGCCGCCTGCAAGTTTCCATTTAAATTCAAAAGGTGATTTAGCCGTTTCGCCCACTTTTACCCCATTAACAAAGAATTCCACTAAAGAAATTTTACCATCCGGATCAGAAGCATTGGCTGTTATAGGAAGCAGGCTGTTATCCTCAAATGTCCCACCATTTAAGGGGGAGGTAATGTTAATTGAAGGAGCAATATTTTCTCCTTTGACGGTATACCGCAAACTTCCATTGGCAAGCTGAAGTTCTTTTCCAACGGGATATTTGGCAACATAATTTTCTACTCCTCTGTTTGGTGTTCCTATTTGGATATTTAATTCAAAAGTAAAAATACCATCAGTAGTGAATTGACCAATCAATACTTTGTTAGAAGAATCCGGTCCAACAACTCCGCCCAAACAAGCCCATGAGCCATTACTAGTTGAAAAGACAGAGCCGGTAGTTTTATTATTAAAAACAGAAACAATTGAATCAATTCCATATTCAGTGACCCTGGAAGGGCTGCCTTCAATAAGGCCATCCTGAGATTTAACCAGGATACCTGCCTTAGGATCGTTATTTTGTAAAATGCCATTTGCATTTACAATTGTTTCAACTCCATTGTCAGCTGATTTAAGAATGCCAAAAGTTCCTTCCGAGCCTGCACCAACCGATAACCACGAATCAAGCATAACGGTACTGTTTTTCAAATTCCGGTAAGGGATCACATTCGCTGTAGTGCCGCCAAAATCCTCATTATTGAAAAATTTGGTTGTGGTTTCTATACGAAGTTCATGACCGGGAATACCATATACTGCCTGAAATTTATAACCCGGAAGCATATCAACAAATAAACGGTAGGTAACAGAGCCGGCAGGTAGTTTTCCTCCTGAAACAGCAGCGTCTTTTGCATCGGAGATATAATATTTTTCTACAATGATTTTTTTCAATCCATGCTGCGCATTGGAAAAGAGTGAAAAAAAAGTAAAACCTAAACCAAACATAATATTTTTCATATTAATTATGTTTTCAGGATTTAGGTTTTACTTTAATTGAATTTTAGTTTTTAATTATCTCCTTTGAAGAAGAACTTCCGTCTATTGTCAGTTTAAGAATATACATTCCGTTTGACAAAGAAGAGATATTTATTTTCTCAACATGATTTTGAGAAGCTGTTCCGAGATCTTTATGGAACATTTCTTTCCCTACCAGGTCATACACCGCATAGCTGGCATTTCCTCCTGCAGAAGCAATGTGCATAGAAATAACATCACTTGCCGTTGCCGGGTCAGGATAAACGCTAAAGCCAGGGGTTGCCGCAATGTTTTCATGTACTTGTGTAGTGATTGCTGCATTCGTATCACAACCCATGAGAGAAGCATGAGTCATTTCAGAACCGGTTGGATTCTGAGCCACCC
>JAHEYJ010000023.1:22997-31139 GCA_023251675.1 Bacteroidota bacterium | reverse complement strand
AAGTGGCCAATGCAAATTCGTATTACTTCCTTATCTTGCTGATGCAGTCTGCGCTTGTTGGAGTTTTCACTTCGCTTGATGGATTTCTATTCTATATTTTCTGGGAACTGGCCCTGATCCCGATCTGGTTCATCTGCCTGCGGTGGGGAACCAGCGAGAACAATTCGCGCATCACTTTTAAATTTTTTGTCTATACACTGGCCGGAAGCCTGCTCATGCTGATCGCCCTGATCTATGTTTACCTGCATACCGATAACGTGATCCTTGAAAACGGGGAAGCTGTAAAACGGACCTTTGATATCCAGGCGCTTTACACGGCCGGCTCCAATCTATCCGGCGCAGAACAAACCTGGATCTTCTGGGCGATGTTCATTGCCTTTGCTATCAAGATGCCGGTATTCCCTTTTCACACCTGGCAGCCCGACACGTACGTTACGGCTCCCACACAAGGCACCATGCTTCTCGCAGGCATCATGCTCAAAATGGGAACCTACGGACTGATCCGGTGGCTGCTGCCGCTCGTTCCCGCCGGAGTTCAGCACTGGGGAACAACAGCAATTGTACTTTCCGTTATAGGTATTTTATATGCTTCCATCATTGCGATCATGCAGAAAGATTTCAAGCGGCTGATCGCGTATTCATCCATTGCACACGTAGGATTGATTTCTGCCGGAATATTTTCCCTTACCATTCAGGGCCTGCAAGGAGGATTAATGCAGATGCTTTCTCACGGGGTAAACGTGGTAGGATTATTCTTTGTCGCCGACATTCTTTTCAACCGCACCCAGACACGGGAACTGTCACAACTGGGAGGAATCCGGAATATCGCTCCCGCATTTGCGACCACGTTCATGATTGTGATGCTGGGAAGTGTTGCGTTGCCTATTACCAATGGTTTCATAGGAGAATTCCTGCTCATCAACGGATTATTTCAGTACAATATTTACCTGGCAGGTTTTGCCGGACTTTCTGTGATCCTCGGAGCCGTGTACATGCTTCGCAGCTATCAGAAAACGATGCTGGGAGAAACAAACGCGCTTACTTCGAATTTTGCTGACCTGTCTTTTAATGAGAAGGCTGTTCTGATCACAATCGTGGTCCTGATCTTTGCGATGGGCGTTTATCCTAAACCATTACTCGATATTGCAGAACCCTCTTTGAAACATATTGCAGACCTGATTCAACCTCTGACCGTTAAATGAAAACCATAGAAATACTTTCACTTGTTGGCGTGCTTGCGTTGCTTGCAGAGATCTTCCGTTTCAAAAAACTCCTGCTTCCGATCGTTTTGGTAGGATTGCTCGGAGCTGCGGGTGCTGCGGTGTATGACTGGAATACCAATATCCATTATTACTACAGCATGCTCACGTTCGACAATTATGCACTGCTGTTCTCCATAGTTCTTTGCGGCACTGTTTTCCTTTGGTTCCTTTCTACGCAGGATTATTTTTCGGAAGACGGGCACCTAACCGACAAAACTTCCCTGGCTATTTTCTCCCTGATAGGCGCGGTCATCATCGTTTCGTATTCCAATATGGTGATGCTGTTCCTCGGTATTGAAATCCTTTCCATCCCTCTTTACGTTTTGGCGGGAAGCAGGAAAGACAATTTATTTTCCAACGAGGCTTCCCTGAAATATTTCCTGATGGGCGCTTTTGCTTCCGGCATTCTTCTTTTCGGAATTGCACTTGTTTACGGAGCGACGGGAACATTTGACCTCAGCAAACTTGCCACGTATCTCAGTTCACCTGCGCCGCTGGCTTCTGTAAGAGGAGATGGCGGAACCGTTCTTCTCTCTGCAGGAATTCTTATGATGCTTGTCGGCATCTCATTTAAAGTGGCTGCCGCACCGTTTCATTTCTGGACGCCGGATGTTTATGAAGGAGCGCCAACTCCTGTTACCGGATTCATGGCCAGCATTGTTAAGACCGCTGCCTTCGCCGCTTTCCTTCGCTTGTTCATGAACTGTTTTATCGGGTACGGAACGTTCTGGAGCAATATCATCTGGGTGCTTTCAGTACTTTCTATTTTACTTGGAAACATCACCGCCGTTTATCAAACCAGTGTCAAGCGAATGCTTGCCTATTCAAGTATTGCGCATGCAGGCTACATGCTGCTCGCTATTCTCACCAGCGGAAGCATGTCAGCCGGAGCGATTTTGTTTTATTCAGCAGCTTACTCGGTGGCTACTATCGGCGCGTTTACTGTGATTGCAATCATTGAAAAAACATATAACACAGTAACCATTGATTCTTTCAGCGGGCTGGCAAAGAAAAATCCCCTGCTTGCTTTTGCAATGACTCTTTTCATGCTTTCTCTGGCGGGCATTCCTCCACTTGCCGGCTTCTTTGGAAAATATTACCTCTTCACTTCTTCTCTTCAGGCCGGATATATCTGGATCGTGCTTGTTGCCGTGCTCGGCTCCCTGGTCGGTGTATATTATTATTTCCGGGTGATCATTGCCATGTATGCTAAAGGCAAAGAAACTGTGGAAGAGATACAAGTTACTTCTCTTCAGAAAATTGTTCTTCTTCTCACGATTCTTCTTTCTCTTGCTTTGGGCGTGCTTCCTGAGTTTATAATCAGGTTGATTTAATATATAAGCTATAGACGTTTCAGTTTCTTCTCCTTGCTATTTTTTCTACTTTCGCTGTACAAAACAGATGCAAACAGATTAAAGTTGATTCAACAGATCATATCCGTCTGACTCTTTTTTTATCCGTCTGAATCTTTTCTCGTTATGAAGTTAAAAACGCCTAACCTCGTCACCCAGATCTTTCTTGGGATGGTGCTTGGAATTATCATCGGACATTTCTGGTCTGACCTGGGAAGTTCATTCAAGATATTCAGTGATATCTTTCTCCGCCTCATTAAAATGATCATCGCACCGCTGGTCTTTTCCGTGCTGGTCGTTGGCGTTGCCAAAGTGGGCGATTTCAAATCCGTGGGAAGGATCGGCATCAAGACCATTGCCTACTTTACTTTCGCCACACTGATCGCCCTCGGACTCGGATTATTAATTGTAAATTTTTTCGAACCGGGCAAGGTCATGCACCTGGCACTCCCCATAGGAAACGCGGATACCGGCATTGCCGCCGCTCCGCACGACAGCAAAACCATCATTTCCCATATAATCCCTGACAGTATTGTGGCAGTGATGGCGAGCAATGAGATCCTCCCGATCGTGGTGTTCTCACTTTTCTTTGGTATCGCCTGCGCTTCGCTGGGAGAAAAAGGAAAGATCGTAGTCAACTTTTTTGATTCTTTGTCGCACATCATGTTCAAGGTTACCAATTATGTAATGAAGTTTGCGCCGCTGGGCGTTTTCGGAGCCATTGCGGCAGTGGTAGCAAAACAGGGGCTGGATGTGCTGGGCGGGTATTTGTATCTTATTCTTTGTTTTTATGGCGGACTGATTTTCTTCGTGTTTGTTGTGTTGTTCGTTATTTCTCTTGCAGCACGCATTCCGTTTTTTAAACTCCTTGGCTTTATTAAAGAACCGGTTCTTCTCGCTTTCAGCACCGCCAGCTCTGAAGCCGCCTTCCCAAAAACCATTGAAGCGCTCGAGCGTTTCGGATGCTCCAACCGTATCATCAGCTTTGTTTTGCCGCTCGGCTATTCGTTTAACCTGGATGGATCCATCATGTACATGACCTTCGCTACCGTATTCATTGCTCAGTCATACGGAATTGAAATGTCCGTCGGCGATCAGATCAAAATGATGCTGATCCTTCTTGTTACGAGCAAGGGAATGGCCGGTATTCCCCGTGCCTCGCTGGTAGTGATCGCCGGAATGCTTTCTACCTTTAACATTCCTGTAGAAGGATTGCTTCTTTTACTTGGAATCGACCAGATCCTCGACATGGGACGCTCGGCAACCAACGTAGTTGGAAATGCAATGGCAACTGCGGTGGTTTCTAAGTGGGAAAAAGAACTAAGCCCGCCAAAAGAAGATATAGACAGTATTAGCCTCACCTGATATGCATGAAACGTTGGAGTTTCTAAAAGAGCTGACCAATCCTGAATCCATCATCCGCTATGGCGGCATTGCCTTATTGGTGTTTGTCATATATGCCGAAACCGGATTAATGGTTGGTTTTTTTCTCCCCGGTGATTCCCTGGTCTTTGTTTCGGGATTACTATGTGCCTCCGAGCCGAAGCTCATGGATGTTCATATCATAACGCTTGCTTCTTCCCTTACGGTTGCTGCCATTGCCGGTAACCTGTCCGGATATTACATAGGGAAAAAGGCCGGGCCAGCCCTTTTTACAAAAGACGATAACCTGATTTTCAAAAAACGTTACATAACAATTACAAAATCCTTTTATGAACGGAACGGAGGCAAATCACTGGTGCTCGGAAGATTTATTCCAATCATCCGTACTTTTGCACCTGTTCTGGCGGGTGCCATTAAAATGGATTTACGGATTTTTATGCTTTATACACTAGTTGGAGGGATCCTCTGGATCGGCTCGCTTTCAGTTCTTGGGTATTACCTTGGAAATATTCCGTGGATAAAATCAAACCTGGAGTGGATCGTGCTTGCATTAATAGTCATCACCACCATTCCGATCATACAGACATGGAGAAAAGAAAAAAGAATCAGTTGAACCATAATATATACTTTTATTCAACTTGAGCCACTTACCCGAAATTATTACCACTTACTAAAAATTCACCTGCATGATAAAATTTTTTATATGTTTGACACGTTTTTTGATCCACTTATATTAACATTACCTTTTAAACGAAACATCTAACCTTAAATCAATATTACTATGAGCAAGAAATCAAACCCAATGAACAACCTCATCATCATCATTGCGGCCATCGCAACGGGAGTGTTAATTTATTTGTTCGTTCTTGGAAACGGCTCCAATTTTGAGGAAGGGGATAATTCAAAGCATCCTCTTAACATCATGGGAATTATGTTTAAAGGAGGAGTCATCGTTCCTCTATTGATAGCCATCATCCTAATTGTAATTACGTTCACAATAGAGCGCTTTATCACACTTGCCAAAGTGAGTGGAAAAGGAAACGTTCAGAGCTTCATCATGAATATCCGGAATTATATTTCCAACAATCAAATGCATGAAGCCATTGCTGAATGTGATAAACAAAAAGGAGCAATTGCAAATGTGGTACGTTCCGGTCTGGGCGAATACGAACGGGTTGCAAATGACAGTTCCATGGATAAAGAAAGGAAAATCACTGCAATTCAAAAAGGCCTGGAAGAAGCCACCGCACTTGAACTTCCAATGATGTCTAAGAACCTGGTTATCCTGTCAACCTGCGCTTCAATAGCCGTGTTGATCGGTCTTATCGGAACGGTAGTAGGTATGATCCGAGCGTTCAGTGCCATGGCACAGGCTGGTGCTCCCGATACGGTGGCACTTGCAACAGGTATCTCCGAGGCGCTGGTAAACACTTTCTTCGGTATTGTTGGCTCTACTATGTCTATTATCCTTTATAACTATTTCAGCTCAAAAGTGGATGCGCTTACGTTTGCAATTGACGAAGCAGGATACAGCATCGTACAAACCTTTGCATCAAAGAATAAATAAGTTAGTGCCAGGTTAAGCAGAAGAAATTCTATGGGAAAAATCAAAATACCAAAAAGCGCCCCGTCACTCGACATGACACCCATGGTGGATTTAGCGTTTTTGCTGGTTACCTTTTTCATGCTTACCGCAAAATTCCGCGTGAATGAAGCGGTGCCTATTCTGCCTCCTTCTTCCCATTCAGAAAAAATTCTTCCAGAAAATACATTGCAGGTAACTATTGATACAGGCGGAAGAGCCTTCTTTGCACTCGATGGGCAGGAAGTGCGCAGGAATCTTCTCTCTGAAATGGGGCAGAAATATAAGATTATGTTCACCGATGCAGATGCAAAACGGTTCTCCGTGATGTCTGAATTCGGAGTTCCGATGTCCCAGCTCCAGGCATATATCCGTGGAGGAGAAAAGGAAAGATTAAAATTTGATAAGGAATCAATAGGCATTCCGATCGATTCTGTAAATAACCAGTTGGGCGACTGGATCGCCTTTGCTTGGAATGAAAAACAACGATTTCAGCAAACGAATAATGTTCCGAAAGAAAACTGGTGCCGGATTGCAATTAAGGCGGACGGACAAACAAATTACAAAGCGGTTAAACGGGTTATCCAGATTTTTCAGGATAGGAACCTGAATAGTTTCAACCTGATCACTAACATGGAAACAGAACAAGTAGAATAATAGAGAGCATGGCAGAAATAATGGAAAGCGGTGGCGGTGGCCACGGTAAACATCAGAAGAAGAGAGCGAAGAAACACTCCGCACGAATTGACATGACGCCCATGGTTGATTTGGGATTTCTTCTGTTGACCTTCTTCGTTTTGACCACGCAGTTCAGTAAGCCTAAAACCATGGAAATCAACATGCCTGTTATTCCTAAGGATCCTAACAAAAACATGAAGATTGAAGCGCCTACAGCGCTTACCCTTCTTCTTACAGAGAAAAAAGATAAAATATATTATTATTATGGAGTTTATAAGAATGATGCATCCATCATTAAAAACACAGATTATTCAAAAGAAGGCATCCGAAAAGTTTTCCGAGACAGAAACAAAGATGTTATTGACCAAGTAAAGAAATTAAAAGACAAACTAATTAATCATCAGATTCCGGATACAACCTACAAACGATTAGCTATGAATATTAAAGGAGCAAAAGACGCTGTTTTCGTGATTGTTAAAGCGGATGAGAAAGCTAAATACAAAAACATTGTTGATGTGATCGATGAGTTGAATATTGCAGATGTTGGGAAATATGCTTTGGTAGATATTTCTCCGGCTGAAAAACTGATGTTGAAAACAATAGGGGTAATTAAATAAAGTATGGCAAAAGGTTTTTTTTCACCCGACTGGCAAAGTATCGTTTTTGAAGGACGCAATGATGTTGTGTTTGAATCACGCAACAAAGAATATGGCGCTTATGATATTCGAAGAAATTACGGAAGGTTTCTTACAAAGGCATTGATCATTTCTGTTGCATCTATTGTTCTTGTTTTTGCAATCCCTTTTGTGATCAATCTTATCAGTGCATCAATTGACGAAGTGGCCGTTCCAAAAGATATTGTCATGGATCTTGCACCACCGCCTCTAGATAAAACGGAACCGCCTCCGCCTCCGCCTCCGCCTCCACCCCCGCCTGTGATGGAAACCATAAAATTTACTCCACCGGATGTGACGGAAGAAAAAGTGGAAGAAATTCCTCCTCCGCAGGAAAAACTGGAAGAGACGCACGTTGCTGAAGAAACCCATGAAGGCGATCCTGACGCGCTGGTTGTTGCAGATACTAAAAACGACGTGATCGAAGATAATACGGTGTATGATCTTGTGGCCATCCAGGAACAACCGGGATTCCCGGGAGGTGACGGTGAGTTGTTCGGCTTCCTCAGAAAAAATATTCAGTACCCGCAGGTGGAAAAAGAAAACGGAATACAGGGAAAGGTTTTCATCACTTTCGTCGTGGATAAAGACGGAGGTGTTACGGATGTTACCGTATACAAAGGACTGAAAGGCGGTCCTGGTTGCGATAAAGAAGCCATGCGTGTTGTAAAACTCATGCCTAAATGGTCTCCCGGAAAGCAGAACGGAAAAGCGGTTAAAGTGCGCTACATCCTTCCGATCAATTTCAAGCTTCAGTAATTCCTTTTTCAGTTATTCGTTATTTGTTGATTGGTTTTAGTTAATCAGTTGGCAGTTGTCGTTATTAATAAGAACGAAGACTGAAAACTTATTAAACGATAACTAGAAACCAAAAACTAATAACTGTCTTGCCACTTACTTTCCAACTTCAACCACCTACTAAATTCCTGTACAATCTAAGGCGCAGGGCATCATAATTGTGAAAACATCCCGTTCACAATCAATAAAACAATTACTTAAAAAATATTCCCTTTGAAGAGACTCTACCCAACACAAACCAAAACTCTTCACTATGAAAAAGATCACACGTTTATTTTCTCAAAACTGGTCGCAGGTTACCAGCGAAGAACGGAATGAGATCGTTTTTGAACACCTCCACAAATCGTACGGCGCTTATGAGATCCGGACCAACTATGACCGAACCCTGCTCAAAGCCTTCTTTGGCGCCGGCG
>JAHEYJ010000023.1:0-22987 GCA_023251675.1 Bacteroidota bacterium | reverse complement strand
TGTTAAGCAGGGTCTTGCCGGTTCCGGGAAAAGCAGTCCCCACTTACGATCCGGTGGTCTTTAAAACATATGAGAAGGAGAAAGAAAAGGTTTTTACCGAAGTACGTCAGGAAATAAAATCCGATCCCAATAAAAACCTGAAAGGTTTAATTCCTGAGATCAGAAAGGATTCGTTACCTGATCTGAACAATGACCCGATATTACCTTCTAACAATACCAACACTTCAAATAATAATTCTGACACCAGCAGTACTGGCCTGGACCTTGGCAACGGCGGCCATACGGACGGAAGAAAACTGATTGACGAAGACACCGCCACCTATGATGGACCCATTCTGGAAGAACCTCCTGCTTTTCCAGGGGGTGACCCCGCGTTATTCAGTTATCTTAAGAAGAATGTTCTGTATCCGGAATCGGTAAAAGAAATAGGAGGAAAAGGATTAGTCGGTGTTTCATTTATCATAGATAAAGAAGGTTATGTAACCGGAGTCAAAATTATTCGGGGATGCGGCTACACGGAGCTGAACAATGAAGCAATGCGTGTCATAAAAAATCTCCCTCAATGGACACCTGGCAAACAACAAGGCCGGCCGGTTAAAGTCAGAATGATATTGCCGATACGGTTTGAATTAAAACAATAATTTTGCTCAACGGATCCAAACAGATGAAATCAGACTCAGACAGAATCTGTTACATTCGTTCAAATCTGTTTGAATTCATTAATATGAAATTATCACCAGTCCATATTTTCGGGATAATAATGAGCATCGTCTATTTTCTATTTGGCGTTCTTATACTGCTTTCCAATTTTCTTTCAAATGCAATTTCAGATCCCACTTACAGAAAAATATTTGGCTGCGCCTTTATTGCCTATGGTCTTTTCCGGATCACAATATTGATAACTAAACTCAGAGGAAAAGCATGAATATTAAAAGTTATATAGGTATAGGGTATAGCGGTATAAGCAGATTCTGTTTTTCAGTTTCCTTATACCTTATTCCTTATACCCTATGCCTTCTCCTCCCCTCCTGCGGAAACGGGAGCAGCACACCAACCCAGGGAAAACAGAAGATCTGCATCGACGAATCATACTCACCCCTTTTTAATGCAGAGGTCGAAGCGTTTGAAGGACTTTATAAAGAATCGGATATTGTAGATACCTATAAACCCGAAGGAGATATTGTAAATGATTTCATGAACGATTCCTGCCGGATCATTATTCTAAGCCGGGACCTCACGACTAAGGAAAAAGAATATTTCAAAAGCAAGAATTCCTTCCCTACTTCCACTAAGATCGCAGTAGATGCCCTGGCTTTCATCACCAACAAGAACAACCCGGTCTCCAATTTGCTGTATAGTGAACTGGAGAACATTTTTACCGGCAAGATCAGTTCCTGGAGGCCTTTGGATTCTTCCATCAAAGAAAAATCGGATCAAGACACGAGCATTACCATTGTTTTTGACAACGAGAAATCATGCAACGTAAGGCTTTTGAAAGAAAAAATTCTGAACGGCGGCGATTTCCCGAAGAACTGTTTTGCAGTAAAGTCAAACTCAGAGGTGGTGGAATATGTGAGCAGGAACAAAGCAGCACTTGGCATTATCGGTGTGAACTGGATCAGTGATGGAGACGATACGCTGACCCGCACCTTCCTCAGCAAAGTCAATGTGCTTGGAGTTGCTTCCAAAGAAGATGACGGAACCTTTTTCCAGCCTTACCAGGCGCAAGTCGTTACCGGGGAATACCCATTTTGCAGAAACGTTTACATTATTAACCGGGAGGGACGAACCGGCCTGGGCACAGGCTTTGCAGCTTTTGTGGCCGGCGAGAAAGGACAATTGATAATTTTGAAGGCCGGCATGGTTCCTGCAACCCAACCCATCCGCTTGGTTCAAATAACAAATAATTAAAAAGGAAAAATTAAAAATTAAAAAAACATATGAAAAAGGCAATCATTTTATTTTTTACATTTTATTCATCATTATTTATTTTTGATCATTCCTTCGGCCAGTCATTGCAGGATGCGATAAAACTCAGCGAGAGCGAGCAGTTTGAAAAGGCCTCCTCTGCATTTATGACGCTGATCCAGCGCGAACCTACCAATGGTGATAATTATTTTTTCTATGGCGAGAATTTTTTCAAGCAAGAGATCATTGACTCTTCATTTAAAGCCATGGACCTCGACTCTGCTGCTTTTTTATATGATAAAGGGCTCGCAAAAAATCCGGGCAACCCTTTGAATTATGTGGGTAAAGGAAAGATACTATGGTATGAAGGGAAAAATGCAGAAGCGAAAAAACAATTCTTTGATGCCGTACAGATCATTTCTCCGGCCAATAAATCAGCCACATTCACAGGCAAACAAAAGGCAATGGTGTACATGAAAATTGCGGAATGCTACATCAAGGCGAAGAACAAAGACCTCACAGAAGCCATCAACCTCCTTAATAAAGCGCTGAAAGAAGACAAAGACAATCCTGAAACGATCATTCTTTTAGGGGATGCTACGCTGGAACAGAATCCAGGCGATGCTTCCCAGGCAATTGGTCAGTACAAGAAAGCCTATGACCTTGATAAAAAATCATGCAAAGCCATGCTGCGGATCGGACAGCTTTATAACCGGGCGCGAAATTTATCAGAAGCCGTAAAAAGTTACGACGAAGCCATAAAAGTGGACCCGAACTTTGCTCCTGCCTACCGTGAAAAAGCGGAAGCTTTCTATAGAGGGAAACAATATGAGACCGCCATTCAGAACTATAAAAAATACCTGGAACTGAACAGCGGAAGCCTGAGCGCACAGGTACGATATGCTTCTTTTCTTTTCCTGAGCAAAAAATATCCTGAAACCATTGCCGCAATACAGGACATTCAGAAACAAAACACTTCTGTGATCTTTCTCTATCGACTCCTTGCTTATGCGTACTATGAAATGGGAAATTGCACCGACGGTTTAGTGGCCATCGACAAATTCTTTTCAATGGCCGCTCCTAAAAAGGTCCTTACATCGGATTATGAATACAATGGGAAACTCCTGGCCAAATGCGGAAAAGATTCACTGGCTCTTGAGAAACTGAAGATTGCTGTTCAGCAGGATACGTCAAAAACAGAACTGAACGGTGAGATCGGCAACAGCTTTATGAAAATGAAAAAATACCCGGAAGCCATCGATGCGTTCAATAAAAAAATAAAAGGAGGAAAAGGCATTGATGCCAATGATTATTACAAACTCGGCCTTGCCTACCTCAACAGCAAACAATGTGGAAAAGCGGATACTGCGTTCATGCAGATCACGATCCTGCGTTCTGATATCCCAATGGGATATTTATACCGTGCAAAAGCAAACAACTGCCTTGACCCCGACAGTAAAAAAGGACTTGCGAAACCTTACTATGAACAATATCTTTCCAAACTGAAACCGGAAGATATGGACAAGAGCAAAGATGCCATCATCTCCGCCTACGAATACCTGGGATATTACAACATGCTGCAAAAAGATTATGCCGCTGCAAAATGTATCTATGAAAAATTAAAAGGTGTTGATGCAAATAATATAAAAGCAAAAAAAGCTTTGGCTGATCCGAATGTGGCAAAAGCGAATTGTGCACAGTAAATTATCCTGCAATCCCTTCCCGCAGATCTTCAAGGTTTTGAAAACCTTGAAGATCTATCTAACTGATTATGTACCACACTACCTGTTTTTTATGTATTTAATGAGAAAATGAATTTACTTCCCTCTCCAATTTCACTTTCCATCTTTATCTCTCCGCCCTGCGCTTCAATAAATTCTTTGCTGATAGAAAGTCCTAATCCCGTTCCATGCTTGCTGCTACCGGGCACCTGGAAATACCGGGTGAAAATTTTATCTCTGTATTTTGATTCAATGCCTTTCCCAAAATCTTTTACAGAAAAGAAAACTTTGCCTGTATCCTTTTTTACTTCAATTATCACCTGGCCCTTTTCAGGGGAATAACGAATGGCATTTGTCAATAGATTGATTAATACCCAAGCTGCCTTTTCAGTATCGGCCTTTACCGATGGCAAATTTACATCCATTTTTACTTCCAACCGGATCTGCTTTTGGTCCGCCTGCACTTTTACAGCCTCCAAAGCATATTGAAGTATTTTAGCCGGGTCACTTTGCTGAATAGATAGCTGGATATTTCCTGTTTCTACCTGGGATAAGTTAAGTAGTTCACTAATAATTTTCAACAAACGATTACTATCATCTTTGATGCTTTCAATAAGTTGTTTCTGCTCTTCATTTATTTCACCTGTTTTTTTATTTTCCAATAATTGCAAACCTGCTTTAATAGCTGAGATCGGAGTTTTTAATTCATGCGAAATTGTTGCAATAAAGTTGGTCTTGGCAAAATCCAATTCCTTGAAAGGTGTAATATTCCTCAACACAATTACCCGGCCTATGTTCACCGGAGATTGATCCCCGGTAGGTGTGATGGTAATATCAATAATCTCTTTGTCAAAATAGCTTTCCTTATTATCAGCAAATATTTTAAGAGGCTTTGCAGCTATCTTTGGGGCAATACCATCCGGTGAAATTAAATCCTGCATTAAATATCTTACCAGGTCATTGGTCAATGCAATATCTTTTGCATCCCTTCCGATAATTTCTTCCCGCTTTAATCCAATTACTTTATATGCCTGTTCGTTCGCAAACAGAACGATTCTGTTTTCATCTAGCCCGATGACCGGATCATGCATTTTATTGATCAGCGTATCAATGCGTTTCTTCTCAAATAACAATTTGGAAAGGTTGCTGTTTTCATATTCACCCATCCGTTGAGCCATTGAGTTGAATGCATTTGCCAATTCACCGAATTCATCGGTTGATTTCAGGTGAATGCGCTGCGTATAATTTTTTGATGCGATCTCCTTTATGCCCTCTGTTAAAATTTTTATCGGGTCAGCAATGTATCCGGGGAAATTGAGCACAAATGTCAACATCAGAATAATTAAAAATCCGGCAAGTATGCCTATCCAGATCTTTGCCGTTGCCGCTGTAGCAAGCGCTTTATGGTTCTTCATCTCCATCGCCGTTTGATTCAGTTTTGTTACCTGGTAAAGCGGAAGACGGATCTTTTCATAAAGAGAAGAATCTGCGGGATTTGCTTTTAGCTTTTCAAAAGGGTTCCGTATTTGTTCCGTAAGTTGTTTCTCTCCCGGTTCAGTGATATTCCTTTCCTGTTTTTGAAGATTGGTTTCAATATTTTTTAGCGCTTCATGATTTGACTTTGCCTCATCCAATGCGATGAGCATATTGTTGCAGTATTGAAGGGTATTGTAATTGTCACGTAATATCGCTTCAGAGTCGGAAGATAAGCGAAAGACATAGAAATTACTGAGAAGGGCAAGCGCAAGGACATTGATATAGATAAATATCATTCCAAGCGATAATTTTGATTTGATAGTGAATCTCATTCGGATAGTATTATAACATCTGTATCTGATTTTTCAAATTGTTTAATCAGGTCGTAAAAAGTATTTCCTCTCAAAATAAATTGCCATACTTTCCACAATTTAAGATGAGGAACCCCGATACAAACTGTAGTGGCCTGTTTTTCTTCTGCAACCTGAGATATTGTTTTAGCAATGTTTTTGCTTTCAATCTTGATTACTTCCCCTCCAAGTTCAGTAGCAAGTTTAAAATTGTTTATTAAATGACGCTGTGCTGCAAGGCCTATATTGTCTGCATTTTCGGATGGAGTTTGCACATACAGCACATACCAGCCTGCATTGTAATAGCTTGCAAGGCGGGCAGTTTTACGGATGATCACCCGGGCAGTATGTTCGTTACTGCTGATGCAGGCTAAAAATCGTTCGTGCCGGAGCGCAACATTTTTTGGCACTTCATTATCCACTTTCCGCTCGACCTGTGAAGCGACTTCTTTCAACGCCAGTTCGCGCAGTTGCAGGATATGTTCTGATTTGAAGAAATTTTTTAACGCTGCTTCAATTTTTTCCGCCTGGTAAATTTTTCCTTCTTTCAGGCGTGTGATTAATTCATTGGCTGTCAGATCAATGTTCACCACTTCATCTGCTAAAGCAATTACTTTATCCGGCACCCTTTCCTGGACTTCGATTCCGGTAATTTTCTTTACTTCACCGTTAAGGCTTTCAATGTGCTGAATATTTACCGCACTGATCACATTAATTCCAGCTTCGAGTATTTCCATTACATCCTCCCAGCGTTTGTCGTTTTTGCTGCCTTCCATATTGGTATGCGCCAACTCATCCACTATTACCACTTCTGGGCGTAAATTGATTACAGCCTGAACATCCATTTCGTCCAGTTCTTTTCCCTTGTAGAAAATAGTCCTTCGCGGAATTAGCGGCAGCCCTTCTAACAGGTCGTGTGTCTCTTTTCGGTTATGCGTTTCAATGTACCCGATCTTAACATCAATGCCATTTTTCAGCAAGGCATGCGCCTCCTGCAGCATACGGTACGTTTTTCCCACACCGGCACTCGTGCCGATATAAATTTTAAACTTGCCTATTCTTGACTTTTGTATCAGGTCAAGAAAATGCTGAACATTTTGTTCTTTATCGTCTTCTTTTTTTACTGCCATTAAAATGCAACCCCAATGTGAAACATTACTTCTAAACGACTGCTCTGATTACTTCCATTCCAACGAAACACTTCCTGATTTACATCGCACTGCAACTGCCTTCCTTCAAGACGAATATATGAATTATCTGTCGGTTTATATTCAATACCCAAAGTGACGCCCCATAATTTTAAGCCGGTGGTTTTCCCCGTTTTATCAATCATACTTCCTCCCAAAAATCCTATCGGGTCATTAAAAACTTCACCACGTCCGTATATTCCAATTTTTGAAAACAACTGGTATCTCAGTGAAACTAATGCACTATACATCGAAGCAGTTTTTTTTTCTGTTGTATCCGAATTTTGCTGAGTTGCATAATCGCCTCCGATTTGAAATTTGATTTTTTTCTTAGCATAATTCATGTAAAGATTATTGTAAAAACGAGTGTGGTTGATACTGTCGGATTGCGGAGAATCATCTCCATAGTAATTACTATATCCAAAATTCAGGTTATCATTAATGATATAATTCACGAGCAATCCCAGCGACTTCTTATCGTTATTGTCTTCAAAAATGTTATACCCATTTAGCGCATGAAGACACAATGTTAGTTTTTCGGTTGGAGTATATGACAATTTAACTCCTGCCTGATAATAGGGTTCATTAAATGTTCCGATAGCAATAGAACTGGCAATATTTTCCTTTGGCAAAAGTCCTTCCGTACCAATATGAGTCCGGAAAAATCCGGCATCCAGCCAAAACTTACGCTGAAGGCGAACACCTACATTGGCTTCCTGGATAAAATTATATTTTGAGGACCAGGTTGTCAACGGTATATCACCATAATTCAGGGTCAGAGTGCTGCGAATTTTCTCTGTTGTGTATTTCGCAGTAATCATAGCTATATTAAGCCCAAAAGAATTACTGCGGGGAGAAGTGGTTGGAAACTTTTGAAAATTACCTGTGCCCACAGAATCTGTATAATATGCATAGTAAGCATCCACATGCCCTGAAATTTGCAATGGATTAACTTTTTCTGATGTAAGCAGCACTTTGGTTGAATCCTGTGCATTTACATTAAATACGCGAAGAGCGAATATGCTCAAAAAAATGATGTTTTTCATTTGATTTTTTATTTAAGGTTGTCTAATTCAATATTGAGTTTCAATACATTTATTTTTTCTGTCCCGAAAAGTCCAAGCAGGGGTTTTTCAGTGTTGGATAAAACGAGTTGCTGAATGTTTCCTTCCGCAATGCCCCTGATCCTGGCAATACGTTTTACCTGTACGTTGGCGGACTGAACAGAAATATCAGGATCAAGACCGGCACCGCTTGCTGTAACTAAGTCGGACGGAATTTGTGATTTATCAATTCCGGGATTGTGAACCATAAAGGTGTCAATTCGTCCCTGCACTTCGGCTAAGTAGTCCGGGTTAGATGGCCCCTTATTACTACCGCCACTGCCTGCCGCATTATAGCCGCAAGCAGATGGCCGTGAACTGAAATATTTGTCGTCAGAAAAATTTTGTGCAATGTTGGCATAAAAGATTTTTCCGTTGTGTGTAATTATTTCGCCTTTGCCGTTGTTGGGGGCAAACTGTGCGATTCCCAAAATTACTGCTGTATAAATGCCTGAGAAAAATATCAGACAGATCAGGGTCAATTTTACTGCGGGGAAAATGTGCTCTTTCATTTTGTTGTTCTTTAAAAAATTAATTTTTATGATGGAATATCATGTTAAAAACGGTTTATTAAATGAAAACCGAAACAATCAAATCAATTATTTTTATTCCAATAAATGGTACGATAACTCCGCCTAATCCATAGATAAAAAGATTCCTGCGAAGCAAAGCGCTTGCACCGATCGGTTTGTAGGCTACTCCTTTTAATGCCAGTGGAATTAAAAGCGGAATGATAATAGCGTTAAAAATTACAGCTGAAAGAATTGCACTTTCCGGAGTGTGTAATTTCATAATGTTCAATCCCTGTAATGCAGGAATAGAAGTAATAAATAGTGCGGGAACTATGGCGAAATATTTTGCCACATCATTCGCAATTGAAAAGGTGGTCAGTGTACCTCGTGTCATTAAAAGTTGTTTTCCTATTTCAACTATCTCAATCAATTTGGTTGGGTCGTTGTCCAAGTCAACCATGTTTCCAGCTTCTTTAGCCGCTTGCGTCCCGCTGTTCATGGCTACTCCCACATTTGCCTGGGCAAGTGCAGGCGCATCATTGGTTCCATCCCCCATCATGGCTACCAATTTTCCGCTTTGTTGTTCTTTTCGGATATAAGCCATCTTGTCTTCAGGTTTGGCTTCTGCAATAAAATCATCCACACCGGCTTTCTCGGCAATGAATTTTGCTGTAAGAGGGTTGTCCCCAGTAACCATGACAGTTTTTATTCCCATTTTCCTCAGGCGTTCAAATCGCTCACTGATGCCGGTTTTAATAATATCCTGCAATTCAATTACTCCAATTACTTTTTCATTCTCAGATACAACTAATGGTGTTCCGCCTTTTTCCGAAATTTCTTTTACGTTTACTTCGACATCACGTGGAAATTTATTACCTGCGTGCACTACCATTTTTTTAATTGCATCAAACGCCCCTTTCCGGATGCGGGAATTGCCGTTGTCAAAGTCAATTCCACTACTGCGTGTTTCAGCAGTAAACCTGATAAACTTTGGGTTATCTACGGTATAACTCAATGGGTTTATACCTGCAAGTTCAATGATTGATTTTCCTTCGGGGGTTTCATCAGACATTGAACTGAGGACGGTACATTTGATAAAATGTTTTTCATCCACATTTAATTCCGGATAGAAATGAGTGGCTTTGCGGTTACCAATGGTGATGGTTCCGGTTTTGTCAAGCAACAATGTGTCAATGTCTCCTGCCGTTTCTACTGCTTTGCCGGATTTGGTTATAACATTTGCGCGCAACGCCCTGTCCATTCCTGCAATACCAATAGCCGAAAGTAAACCGCCAATAGTAGTTGGGATAAGACATACGAACAAGGAAATGAATGCTGCAATAGTTATAGGAGTGTTTGCATAATCAGCAAAAGGCTTAAGCGTAACGCACACGATAATGAACACCAATGTAAATGCAGCAAGTAAAATTGTTAATGCAATTTCATTAGGTGTTTTTTGGCGGCTTGCTCCTTCCACCAAAGCAATCATTTTATCCAGGAATGACTCGCCAGGTTCGGTATTCACTTTTACTTTTATCTTGTCGGATAATACCTTTGTTCCACCGGTAACCGAGCTTTTATCTCCACCTGATTCACGGATCACCGGAGCCGATTCGCCTGTAATGGCTGATTCATCTATCGTTGCCAGGCCTTCGATGATTTCCCCGTCAGTAGGAATAATGTCACCTGCTTCACAGATAAATTCATCCCCCTTCTTCAGGGATGAACTGCTAATGGTTTTTACTGCACCGTTAATCAAGATTTTTGCAGGTGTTTCTTCCCTTGTCTTACGCAAACTATCAGCCTGTGCCTTTCCTCTTGCTTCTGCAATTGCCTCAGCAAAATTGGCAAACAATAGGGTAAGCAAAAGAATTTTGAATATCAGCAAATTGTATAGAAGGCTTCCCTGCGATTTTTCTCCCGCCATAATCCACAGACATACCATCAGCATTACGAATGTTCCAATCTCTACCGTAAACATCACGGGATTATGGATCATTACTTTGGGGTTAAGCTTAATAAACGATTGTTTAATTGCTTCGAATACCAGATCCTTTTGAAATAAGGATGTATTTTTTTGACGTTTCATCTTTTAGTTTTTTTTTAATAATTAATATAATGAAAAATATTCCGCTATCGGACCCAGTGTAAGCGCTGGAAGAAATGCCAGCGCTGCAACAATAAAGATCACTGCAAATACCATCAGGCCGAATGTGCCTGTATCTGTTTTAAGGGTTCCTGCACTTTCAGGAATGTATTTTTTACTTGCTAATATTCCGGCAATGGCAACAGGCCCGATAATAGGGAGAAAGCGCGCAAGCAACATCACTAAACCGCAAGCGATATTCCAAAATGGTGTATTATCGCCAAGCCCTTCAAAACCGCTTCCGTTATTTGCAGATGAAGATGTAAACTCATACAGCATTTCGCTGAAGCCATGATTCCCCGGATTAGCCAACCATCCGGCATATTCAGTTGGATTTTGTGCGTATAAATGACTTGAAAGCGCAGTACTTACTAAAATCAAAAAGGGATGCAAAAGTGCAATGATCATTGCAATTTTCATTTCCTTGGCTTCAATTTTTTTGCCAAGGAATTCGGGCGTGCGTCCTACCATTAGGCCACTGATGAAAACTGCGAGAATGATAAAGATGTAAAAGTTAAGAAAGCCAACACCCACGCCACCATAAAAGGAATTAATCATCATGCCCAGCATGGCA
Organism: Bacteroidota bacterium; assembly: GCA_023251675.1. Lineage (GTDB taxonomy): Bacteria > Bacteroidota > Bacteroidia > Palsa-948 > Palsa-948 > Palsa-948. Next base: position 12,010 of record JAHEYJ010000023.1, on the reverse strand, counting down.
AACATTCCTGTAAGAGGAGTCATGCTATCGTGCATGGCATTTACAGAGCCATTGCTTGTAACAGTTGTATTGATTGCCCAATAGGCTGATGCAGCCGAGCCAAAGCGAACTTCTTTACCTTCCATGCTTCCCATATTTTGCATGATGCCCATTTTAGAAATGGCAGGATTGCCGTTCATTTCATAATAAACGGATGGTACAACCAAGCACAAGAATCCAATTGTCATGACACCGAAAATTGTCCATGCTAATTTTTTACGTTTCAATACAAAACCCATTGCAAAAATCATTGCAATAGGAATTAAGAAAATTGAAACTGTTTCAACAATATTTGTTAAATAGTCAGGATTCTCCAAAGGATGTGCAGAGTTAGGCCCGTAAAATCCACCTCCGTTTGTTCCTAATTGTTTGATAGCAACAAATGCGGCAACGGGTCCCCGGCTTACCTGCACTGTATCGCCCTGCATGGTGATCATGGTATCTTTGCCTTCAAAGGTCATGGGTGAGCCGTTGAATGCCAGAATCAGAGCTACAACAGAAGCAAGAGGAAATAAAATACGGGTGCTGCTGCGAACAAAGAAATTATAAAAATTGCCAAGCTTGTCCGTTGTCTTTTCTTTCATCGCCATAAATACCACAGCACAAATGGCAATTCCTGTTCCTGCGCTGATAAATTGCCATAGCATCAAAATCAGCTGTCCTAAGTAAGAAAGTCCTGTTTCTCCTGAATAGTGCTGCAAATTGGTATTTGTAACAAAACTCACCGATGTATTAAACGCCAGGTCGGGACTCATGGAAGGATTGCCGTCCGGATTAAGGGGGAGCCAACCCATATCCATAAGTACAAACATGCAAATGAGAAACCAAAACATGTTGATGGTAAGCAAGGCTAAAAGATGTTGTTTCCAGTTCATCTCCTTTGATGGATCAATGCCGCTTAATTTATAGAATAGTTTATCGAGCGGATTGAATACTTTATCCAGCCATGTTTTTTCATTGCTGAAAACTTTACCAATGTAACGGCCAAGCGGTATAGCCAGGGCTACTACCAGTCCATACATCAAAACGACTCCTAAAATTTCTGTGTTCATTGATTTTGATTTTATTCCTTCTGATCCTGAATGGAGTTGAAGGATGATTTTTAAAATTTTTCAGGTTTCAGCAACACATAGACGAGGTAGCAGAAAACCGCGATAGATAAAATGAATAATGCAGTCATAGGTTTAGATTTTATCAAAAAAGTTAATTGATTTGTAAAACAGCCAGAAGCAAACAAGCCCGGCTGCAATAAGTCCGATTGTAATTAGTGTTTCCATTTTTATTTTTTTTATTATTAGATACTTTGTGTATTTGCGAAGGTCGTTCCTGAAAAAACCGAAGCTATGATTCCGGTCAAAGTCATCAATAACATTTATCAACATACCAAAAGCGCACCTCAAAATCAGGAGGATTAATTATTACGATATAAGTCGTTGAAGGGTAATATCTTTCAGTCGTCAAATAAATATCACCCCGACTTTTTGGCAACAAAAAACCCTTCCGTTTTGGAAGGGTTTTACCGAAATGGAAGGGGTTTTTATTTCAATCTGAAATCACAATTTATATTCCTCCAATTTTCTATAAAGCGTAGTCAATCCGATATTCAGCAATCGGGCTGTTTCTGCTTTATTCCCTTTGGTATAATTCAGCACTTTTTGTATGTGCAATTTCTCAACACTTGCCAAATCAAAAGCTGAAAGAGTTTTTCCGTTAGAAGTTGTTTCAACAGTGTTTTGTATTTCAAAGGGAAGCGTATCAACAGTAAGTTCGTCTTGGTTTGATAAAATAACACTTCGCTCAATTACATTTTTTAATTCCCGTATGTTGCCTTTCCATTGATAGGATTTTAGCTTTTCAGTATACTCTTTACTTAACCGTACTTTCCGCTTGTTGATCTTAATAGAAAAGATTTCGACAAAATGTTCAGCAAACAATTCTATATCTTTCGTTCTTTCACGCAACGGAGGAAGCATAATCTGAAATGCGCTGAGACGGTAAAATAAATCTTCACGGAATATTCCTTCCTCAATTTCTTTTTTCAGATCGCGGTTGGTCGCTGCGATCACCCGTACATTCACTTTTACGGTTTTAGTGTCTCCCACTTTTATAAATTCACCTATTTCCAGCACACGCAATAGTTTAGCCTGCAGGTCGTGATTCATTTCCCCGATCTCATCAAGGAAAATTGTCCCCTCGTTTGCTTCTTCAAACAATCCTTTCTTGTCCTTGATTGCCCCTGTAAATGCGCCTGCTTTATGCCCAAATATTTCACTTTCTAAAAGTTCTTTGCTAAATGCACTGCAATTGATGGCTACAAATGGTTTTAGTTTCCTGCTGCTTCCCTGATGAATCGCCTGAGCAAATACCTCTTTTCCTGTTCCGGTTTCTCCAAGAAGTAAAACCGTAGTATCCGTAACCGCTACTTTTTTTGCCAATGCTACTGCTTCCCGTACAGACTTCGAATTTCCAATGATATTATCGAACGAATATTTTACGCCTACTTCCTTTTGTAATTGACACAGACGCTTCTGCAAGTGAGACTTTTCAACCGCACGGTGAAGCAATGGAATGATCTTGTCGTTGTCATCGCCTTTCATGATATAATCAAACGCCCCATTCTTGATGGATTTAACTCCGTCAGAAATGTTACCATAAGCAGTCAGCATAATGATCTCTGCAAGAGGAAACTTCGATTTTATTTGCTGGGCCAGTTCTACCCCATTGGCATCGGGAAGTTTTACATCACATAGAATTACGTCGATATCCTGCTGTTCCAATTTTTTCAAAGCAGATTTGGCATTGGCGGCTTCAAAAACTTCAAAACCCTCCAGCGCAATAATTCGCGTCAGAAGATTACGAAGTTTTTCTTCGTCATCGACGATCAGTATATGCCCCTTTGTCATTGCACAAGGTCTTTTTTAAAAAACAAAACTGCGGCTTGAACCGATTCATTACGTTGCATTCAACAAAATTTTAGTTATCAATTGATGCGTTTCAAAGGAACCTCTTTCACCGGGGAAATAATAAGCGGAACTTTTTCGAGCGTTACATTATCGGAATCCAGCCCGAACGCCCGTTCATCCGACAAACTCATCTGCTTCATGTAAAAGTAAACATCCATAATTAATTTTTCATAGAAGGGCAGTTCGTTTTCGTAAGACAGAAATTTCTCCAACACCACGAAACGGAAATCACCGATCTTATTATGCTTGCCCATTGATTCATAACGACTGGTAACATCCACTTCTTTTGAAACAAGAAGATCGTGAACTACTTTTTCAAACATCAAGTTGATACGCGGCGCTACGCGGAACCCTAACCGGAAATCAATCCGGATCACATCTTCAGGAGCAAGTATGTTCACTTTATAATCCATTCGATAAGGCTCATTCACCACATCCACATGAACCAGCCAGTAAATATCGGCGCGCTTGGGCTGGTTTTCAAGTATGGATTCAACCACTGCATTTTCAATATCACGCGGATCATCCGCACTCGTCAGGTAAACAAGATGGGTTGAATATTTTGGAACACTGGTGTCCCGGCTTAAATCGATCATGGCTGGGATATGTTCATCCAGCTTAACGAATTCAAGGTAACGGTTTCGAATTTTTCTCGCCTGAAACCACGTCCACATAATGATTACCAACACGGATCCAATAAGAAAACTCACCCATCCTCCATGTATAAATTTACCGAGATTGGCTACAAGAAATCCCGATTCTAATAACACATAAAAAGCAAAGAAAGAAACGATCATAAATGGGTTGTACCTTTTCAACCGCATAAAAAATACCAGAAGTATCGTTGTCATCAGCATGTTAAAGTTGATGGTCAATCCATACGCAGCTTCCATGTTGGTTGATTCCCTGAAATACAAGATAACACCTATACAGGCAGAATAAAGAATCCAGTTAACGGAAGGAATATACATCTGGCCTTCAAATTCTGTCGGGTGAACAATCCGGACCTTCGGCCAGAAGTTGAGGCGGATCGCTTCGTTGATGATCGTATATGAACCGGTAATTAATGCCTGGCTTGCCACAATGGTTGCACAGGTTGAAATAACAATTCCCGGAAGTAAAAACCATTTTGGCATAAGTGCATAGAACGGATTTACATCTCCAAGAAGTTCTCCCTGATGATTAAGCAACCATGCGCCTTGTCCGAAATAACAAAATACAAGCATTACCTTTACAAATGTCCAGGAGATCCGTATGTTTGTTTTTCCGCAGTGGCCCATGTCTGAATACATTCCTTCCGCGCCCGTGGTACAAAGAAAAACAGCACCAAGAATCCAGAATCCTCCCGGATAATTCGCAAGAAGATGAATTGCATAATAGGGATTAATTGCTTTAAGAATTTCCGGAGCCGTTGTAATAGAAATAAATCCTAAAACACCGATCATAAGAAACCAAACCATCATTACGGGCCCGAAAAATTTTCCAACGAAACCGGTCCCAAATTGCTGTATGGCAAAAAGAGCTGTAAGGATGATTATTACAATCGGAAGCGTATTAATGTTATCGCTAATATTTCTTAATCCTTCCACAGCTGAAGAAACCGAAATAGCGGGAGTGAGAATCCCGTCAGCGATAAGGGCACTTCCGCCAACCATTGCAGGAATAATGAGCCAGTAAATTTTAGTTTTTTTGACAAGCGTGTAAAGGGCAAAAATCCCTCCCTCACCGCGGTTATCCGCCCGAAGTGTAAGAATTACATATTTGATGGTTGAAAGCAGAGTTAATGTCCAGAACACACAGGAAATGCCGCCAAGGACAAGGTCTTTAGTAATTTCATGAATTCCAATAACAGCTTTTATAACATAGAGCGGTGAAGTACCTATGTCACCAAAAATAATTCCTAAGGCAACTAAAAGTGCGGATGCTGAAACGGAGGGAATGTGAGGGTTCCTGGAACTGGACACAGAAGCAAAACTTAAATGCGTTGCGTAAAACTACGAAATAATCAAGCGCTCCAAATTGGATAGAAGAAATGCATGTATAATATTTGGATTTTGTTAAAAACACTCTAAATTTGCATAAATTAATAATTTCATATAACATGCTTTGATGCAACTATTTAGAGAAAAATCACATCATATAAAGCAGTCACAAATTACAATGAATAATTTTTGCAACTCGATTCAGTTTTCAGGAAACTATTTTCAATTTAATCTCCATCAGCCATGAAGACAAATTTTTTCATTTTAAACATTCTTTTAGCTCTCATTTCTCCGGTTTCTTCATTTGGAAAAGGGCCAAAAATGATTTTTGAACAAAACAAAAATCAATGGCCGGAACAGGTATTATTTAAAACAGACATTCCGGGAGGAAATTTATTTCTTGAAAAGAATACGCTGACCTACAATTACATTGAGAACATCAACTGGCACCGCGACCATAAAAATGAATCGGGGGGACCGGTAAAAGTAAAATACCATTCCATCAGGGTCAGCTTTCTGAATTCAAACCCCAATGTTGAGGTTCTAGGAAATAATCTTTTGGAAGGCCACCGGAACTATTACATAGGCAACGACCCGAAAAGCTGGGCTTCCAATGTTCCCCTGTATGAAGAAGCTTATTACAAAGAACTGTATGAGAACATCGACATGCATTTGTATAATGTTGATAATAATTTTAAGTATGATTTTATTATTCAGCCGGGCGGAAATCCGAAAAACATTGTGCTGAATTATAACGGGCCTGATGCCATGCGGATTGAAAACGGACACTTGTTTATAAAAACAAGCCTGTATGATCTTATTGAACAAAAACCATTTGCTTACCAGGAGATCAACGGCGTGAAAACAGAAGTTCCCTGCTCTTACATTTTGAAAAAAAATAAAATAAGTTTTGAGATCGGTTCAGACTATGACAAAAGCCTTCCTTTGATAATTGATCCGACACTTATTGCCGCTACTTATTCCGGATCCAACGCCGACAACTGGGGATTTACAGCAACCTATGATAATGCCGCAAATATTTATATAGGGGGAATAGCTGCAAGAGCGGGATATCCCTATACAACCGGGGCATGGGATGCCACATTTAACGGTGGTCTTGGCGCAAGTACGACTCAATGGCCCTTTGATATTTCTTTGTCAAAGTTCAATCCAACAGGAACCACTTTATTATTTGCAACCTACTATGGCGGGTCATCGAATGAACAGCCGCACAGTTTAATGGTAAACAGCAGCAATGAACTTTTCGTTGCCGGGCGTACCAATTCAGCCAATTTTCCTGTAACAGCCGGCGCGTACGTTCAGCCGAACAAAGGCGGTTATGAAATCATAATCGGCAAATTTAATTCTGTCGGAAATCTTTTAGCATCCACAACCGTGGGCGGAACCGGTGATGACGGAGTCAATGTTTCGATCAGTTGGACCGTATACTCCACATTAAAATACAATTATACCGACGACGGCAGAAGCGAAATATTCCTGGATAATAACAGCAACGTGTATGTGGCCGGGTCCACACGTTCTACCAATTTTCCAGCAACTGCCGGATGCGATAATACGCTGGGAGGCACCCAGGACGGATGTGTTATCAAAATGAACAGCACACTTACGACGCTTCTTTTCTCAACCTATCTGGGTGGCAGTGGAATTGACGCAGCTTACGGGTTGAAAACAGATAACTCCAATAATGTATATGTAACGGGCGGAACTACAAGCAATGATTTTCCAACAACTGCTGGAGTGGTTTATCCAACATTTCAGGGCGGAACTGCCGATGCCTTTATCTCTGTATTAAACAGCTCCGGCGTAATGATCCGCGCTACGTACCTTGGAACTTCTGCTTACGATCAGGCCTATCTTCTGGAAATAGATGCAAGCGGCGACATTTATGTATTCGGGCAGACCAAGGGCGTTTATCCTACTACTGCCGGCGTTTATAAAAATGCAAACAGCGGCCAGTTCATTCACAAATTAAACGGCCTTCTTAATTCAACTGTCTTTTCTACCGTTGTCGGAAAAGGAGGCCTTACCCCGAATATTTCCCCAACCGCATTTCTTGTTGACAGCTGCCAGACGATTTACATTGCAGGATGGGGAAGATCGTGTGCATTAGATAATACCGCGGATTGTTCTAACACGGCTTGTACGGGCCTGCCGATTACTGCAAATGCACAACAGGCAACTACCGATGGAGGCGACTTCTATTTTATGGTTCTTACACCCAATGCGCAAGCCCTTTGGTATGCAACCTTTTATGGTGAAAATTATATTGATCCTCCTGATCCATTTGCAATCCCGGCATATCCGGGGGGACCATTGGATCACGTAGACGGGGGTACAAGCCGGTTTGATCAACGAGGTGTAATTTACGAAGCTTGTTGCGCAAGTTGCGGTGGAACGCAGGGATTCCCGACAACTCCCGGAGCCTATTCAATTGTAAACCATGGTACAGTTCCTACTCCTTATACCGGATATAATTGTAACGAAGCGGTCATTAAAATGGATGTTTCTCCTAAACCTTTAGCTGTTGCTAATTTAATCGGATCACCGAATGGCTGTGCTCCACATGCTGTTTCATTTAACAACGCCGGAAGTTCTGCAGCATATTTTATCTGGGATTTTGGTGACGGAAGCCCGATTGATACACTTGTAAATCCCTCGCATACCTATTCCTTTGTTGGAACCTATACGCTTACTCTTTTTGCTGTTGACTCCATTGGCATATGCGGATTTATAGATACGGCTACTTTAGTAGTAAATGTTGGCGCCGCGCCAACGCTTGCTGCTGCTGCTACAAACATTTTATGCAACAGCGGTGTGGGTTCAGCAACCGTAACGCCCACAGGAGGAATGCTTCCTTACACGTATTCGTGGCAGACCGCCCCTGTACAAACCACATCCGTTGCAACAGGATTAACACCCGGGACATATACTGTAACAGTAAAAGACTATATCGGATGTTCTACTACAACAACTATAGCCATAACCCAACCTCCTCCATTAACACTTACGGTCTCTGCCACCCAGGCAATTTGCGGCGTGCCAACCGGCTCAGCAACTGCAAATGCTGGCGGCGGCACTCCAAATTATACTTACTCATGGAGTACAACGCCCGTACAAACAACTTCCACTGCCTCCGGCCTGACCTCTGGCAGCTATAGTGTAATTCTTACGGATCAGAACGGATGTACGAACTCGGGATCCGTATCTGTAGCCGTAGCAAACGGACCCACAGTGACGGCTACCGGTGGCAACCCTATTTTATGTTTTGGGGGAACTAACGGAACGGCTTCCTCGAATCCCGTAGGCGGAGCTACACCTTATACTTATAGCTGGAGCACTTCTCCCCAGCAGACAACGCAAACAGCAACCGGGCTTTCTGCCGGAATAACCTATACGGTAATCGTTACCGATTCTAATAACTGTAGTTCTTTTTCAACGGTGGGACTTTCTCAGCCTCCGCAGTTAGCTACTTCTATCTCCTCTACAAACATTTCCTGTTATTTGGGGGCTAACGGAACGGCAACCGTAACCGCTACCGGCGGAACACCCGGCTACACTTATTTGTGGAGCACGCTTCCGGCACAAACCGGCACGATTGCAGCAGGACTTTCTTCCGGAACTTCCTATACCGTTTCAGTTACTGACGCCAATCAATGTACTTCCACTCACACCGTAATTTTAACGCAGCCCACTGCAGTGGTGCCCTCTATTACTTCTGTTAACCCATCCTGTTTCGGCGGCAACAATGGAACAGCAACAGCCTCTGCTACAGGCGGAACTCCCGGCTATACTTATATCTGGAATACCACACCGCCACAGTCAGGACCTACTGCTACCGGGTTTTCATCCGGGCCAACTTATACGGTCACTGTAACCGATTCTAAAGGATGTACAAAAACCCAATCCGTCACTTTATCTCAGCCAACTGCGGTGACCATCAACACTTCTGTTTCAGGCTACAGTTGCGGAGGCACTTCTCCAAACGGATCGGCCTCAGCAAGCCCGGGCGGTGGAACACCTCCCTACTCCTTTGCATGGTCGAACGGGCAATCAACTGCTTCAGCGGCAAACCTGATTGCTGGTACATATACGGTTATTGTCACGGATTCCAAAGGATGCACTCAATCAAGTACCGCGATTATTTTACCAACGCCTGTTCCAACAGCAGCATTTACTGTTGATTCTGCTGTTTCCTGCGATGGAATTATTTTCAAATTTACTAACCATAGCTCGGCAGGCTCTTCTTTATCATGGAATTTTGGTGACGGCGTTACCTCTGCCCTGCAAGATCCTGTTCACATTTTTCCTTACAACGCTACCTATGTAGTTTCTTTGATCGTTACAAATACTCCCTGTAAAGACACGGCAACAATTGTTCTTCATGTAGGAGATATGACCACTTATGCCTCGATTGGTGCGGCTAATATCTTTACACCAAACAGTGATGGAAGCAATGACTGCTTCCGGCCTGCATTGATCGGCCCCGGGGCCGATACACTTGCCGCCTGCATCTCACTTGAGGTATATGACCGGTGGGGAGTAAATGTATTTAAGTCTGACAACGCCATAAGATGCTGGGATGGAAATGTTTATAAGAACGGAAAGCCCGGAAAGCCGGCCATCGACGGAACGTATTATTACATTGCTAAATTAGGAAACACCACCATAAATAACTATGTTACATTGGTAAGAAATAAGAACTAAATTGCTTTTTACGAAAAAAGGGCTTACGATTTCGTACGTCCTTTTTAAAATATAACTTTTAACTGGTCGAAAAGACAAAAAAAAGTATTGAAGTTTGAAATATTCTTTTATACATTTGCTTAAACCATTTTACAAACAAATATGCATGAAGAGTTTTACTGCTAAACTTTTTACTTCTACTTCTAAATTTTTGTGCACTCATTAAATTATTCTAATGAATAAAATATACATTCTTCTTTATGATCGAATGAGAATTTCAATTACCATTTCATTGATCTTATTTTTATCCCACACCTTTATTAATGCGCAGCAACAAAATCAAGAAAATCCAACATTAAAACCTTTTCGCTTCGGCGGAATAGTTGGTTTGCAGGGAAATTCTCCTAAAGCTGTAATGATAAAAGACATTCCTCATGAACAAGTTTTAAAAGAGTGTACGTTTTTTAAAGGCGACAGTTTAAAAGGTTTTGATTTTGATGCTGCTTCGAAAGATGCTGTAGCAGATGGAGTAAAAATGTATCTTGAACTTAAGCATTTTATGTTTATTAAACAGGTAGCATTTATTAAGAAAAAATTCAATATCACTGCCTTGCCATTTGAATTAATAAATAATGCTAAACAAGCACCACCTGAAAATGTTTTAGCCAGCCCATGCACTAACCTTGATTTTGAGAATGGAGACTTGTCAAGTTGGACAGGAACTCACGGTTATAATTCAAATTCCGCTTTACCATTTACTGCTCCATATACTGGAACGCCTTATGTTGTTAATGGTAATTATCATGCATGTTCTTTTTATTCTATCATCAATACATCTTTCGGTAATGACGTCTATTCTTCACCAACAGCATTTCCGGGTGTTAGTGCTTCGGGGGGAACATATTCTGCAAGGTTAGGATCAGAAGGTATAAATACCTGTTGGAATTATTATTGGTGTGCGAATGCAGATCAAGATGTATATTATTCCAGCGCAGAAAAATTAACACAAACATTTGTTGTAACAGCAGCTAATGCCTTATTAACTTATCAATACGCAGTAGTTTTAAATGATGGCGGCCATAATATAGGTGAGCAACCCTACTTTCAGGCAAATGTAACTGACAACACAGGAACTATACTTTCTTCCTGCACACAATATGTTCAAGAGATACAGAGTGGTGTAACACCACCAGGCTATATTCTTTCAGATTATGTTGCAGATGCAGACTTTACATGGGTTTATTATTTACCATGGAAATACAATAGTGTTAATTTAACAGCTTATATCGGTCAAACAATAAAGCTTAATTTTATCGCTTCTGGTTGTACTTTAGGTGGTCACTTTGCCTATGCATACGTTGATGCAACCTGCGGACCCGCTCAGATAATTTTATCTAACGCAACTCCATGTACTGGCTCTACTTCAATACTTACTGCTCCTGCTGTTGCAGGTGGCACATACAGTTGGAGCGGGCCTGGTATTGTTGGTTCAACAACGGGTCAAACTGCCACCGTAAATGCCAGCGGTATTTATAATGTTATTGTTACCCCTTCTCAGGGAGCTGCATGTGCTTATACGCTTTCTACTTCAATAACATTCGCTTCAGTTGCTGCGTCCATTTCTTCTTCCACCAACGTAAGTTGCAACGGAGGAAATAACGGAACGGCGACAGTAAGTGCGTCGGGTGGAAATCCTTCATATACCTATGCATGGACTCCAAGCGGTGGAAACGCGGCAACAGGCACTGGTCTTTCAGCAGGAACAAATTATACTTGCCTGGTAACAGATGCAGGCGGATGCACAAAAACTGCTACAGTGGCAGTAACCCAGCCCGCTGCCCTTACCACTACTCCATCACAAACAAATCTGAATTGTAATGGAATTTGTATTGGATCAGCATCAGTAACTCCCGGCGGTGGAACACCGAACTATACCTACGCCTGGTCACCCAGCGGCGGTGCTTCTTCGGCTGCTTCTTCCCTATGCGCGGGAAATTACACAGTGACTCTTTCTGATTCGAAAGGATGTACAAAAACTCAAGCATATACCATTACCCAACCGACTATACTTTCTACAACCCAGGCGCAAACAAATTTAAATTGCAACGGCGTTTGTATTGGTTCCGCATCGGTAACTCCATCTGGCGGAACTCCGAATTATACCTATGCCTGGTCGCCCAGCGGCGGCGCTTCGTCTGCGGCTTCTTCGCTCTGCGCGGGAAATTATACGGTGACGGTGACAGATTCGAAAGGCTGTACAAGCACAAAAGCCTATAACATTACTCAGCCCACAACACTTGCCACTACGCAGGCGCAGACCAA
>JAHEYJ010000143.1 GCA_023251675.1 Bacteroidota bacterium | reverse complement strand
CGCTGACGAATGGCGAATGGCGAATGACGAATTTCCGCTCACTAAATGATCAATGGTCGTTGCTAATCCATCCGCACCGGGGTTATCGCTTTTATTGATAACGAAAATATCACCTATCTCCATGATTCCCGACTTGAGCGTTTGTACTTCATCGCCAAAACCCGGAGCAAGAACTAACACAGTCGTATCTGCCAATCCTGCAACTTCCACTTCGCTTTGTCCAACGCCGACGGTTTCTATAAAAATATAATCGAAACCCCGTTTCTCCTGTTCTCCGTTTCTCCATTTCCGATCCGAATCGGAGACAGGGGGAATGGGAGAAGGGGAGAAAAGAAAAGCACGAAAAACATCTACCACTTCGATCGTCTTCGCCGATAATCCACCCAGCGATCCGCGCGTAGCGAGCGAACGGATGAAAATATTTTCGTTGCTGAAATGTTCCGACATTCTTAACCGGTCGCCCAGCAGTGAACCGAAATTGAAAGGAGAAGTGGGATCAATGGCAATGACACCGACTTTTTTATTTTTTTGTGAAAGAAAAGTAAGCAGGACGTTGATGAGCGTGCTTTTTCCTGCGCCCGGAGGGCCGGTGAATCCGATGACGGGAACTTCTCTCGTAAATTTAAGCGAGGATAAAATTTCTTCGTATCCCGGAAGTTCATTCTCTACGATCGTAATGCAGCGGGCCAGCGCTTTGCTGTCACCGGAGGAAAGTTTTTTAAGAATTTCTTTTGCTTCGCTCATCATAACAAAGGTAGAAATTTTGCCCGTCATTGCTGCTTGTGCGTTTTATGATCTTAATGAAACTTTGTGCTCTTAGTGTCTTAGTGGCGAAAATTTTACCACTAAGGCACGAAGGTCACTGAGATACACTAAGAGCTCGGTTTGGTGTGCATACTAAACGTCACATCGAGTCGCCGTCAGCTGAAGGAGTATCGAGATGTGTTTGAAAAATGGTCTCGATACGCTCTCTCGATAACTATCGGGCTCGCTACTCGACCTGACCGGTGATAAACAGTACTAGCATGCAAATATTAACTTTGCACTATGATCCAGCTTTCGGTAGTCATCATTACTTTCAACGAAGAAAAAAACATCGGAAGGTGTTTGGATTCTGTGAAAGATATTGCTGATGACGTTGTGGTGGTTGATTCTTTTTCTACAGACAGCACGGAAGCGATCTGCAGTTCAAAAGGCGTGCGTTTTGTCCAGCATAAATTTGAAGGGCACATCGAGCAGAAGAACTGGGCGATTTCTCAGGTGAAATTTCCGCACATACTTTCCCTGGATGCGGATGAATCGCTTTCTGATGAGCTGAAAAAAAATATTCTTGACACAAAAAAGAACTGGATCAAGGGCGGATATTATATGAATCGTCTCAACAACTATTGCGGCCAGTGGATCCGCCATTGCGGCTGGTATCCCGACAGGAAACTTCGCCTTTTTGATTCAAGGCAAGGGAAGTGGGGCGGAGAGAATCCGCATGACCGGTATGAAATGAATGAAGGAGATAAAAATACCGGATTTCTGAAAGGAGATATTTTTCATTATAGCTATTATTCAGTTGACGAGCATTACAGGCAGGCTGAAAAGTTTGCAACCATCGCGGCAAAGGGAATGCAAGCAAAGGGAATGAACACTTCGTTGATGATGATCTACGCAAAGACCCTGTTCAAGTTCTTTCGGAACTATATTCTTAAGTTCGGATTTCTTGACGGAAGATACGGCTATGTAATTTCCCGTATATCGGCCTGGGAAACTTACCTGAAGTATTCGAAACTTAAATCCATGAATCATGCCTGAAAGCAGGATCAACTTTCTGACAAAAATTTCTGTTCTCTTCTGGGTATATTTTGTTGTGACGGTTGTTGTAAGCCTGCAGAAATATTTTCTGGGCGCAGAAGATTACGGCAATTACCTCATCTTTAAAAATTCATTTCTTCATCTTCTGAGCGGAAAGGATTTGTACGCGCTCTATCCTGAACTGAAAATTGACCTGTTCAAATACAGTCCGACATTTTCCGTTCTTTTCAGTCCTTTCTCGTTTTTGCCCGATATTGCCGGAGTAATCATTTGGAATTTAATCAATGCCATGCTTTTGTTCTTCGCGATCCGACTGATGAGCATGGAAGAAAGGAAAAAAGCTTATTTACTTTGGTTTATCTTAATTGAGCTGATCACCTCTCTTCAAAATTTCCAGAGCAATGCGCTGACGGCATCGTTAATGATTTTTGTATTTCTGATGCTGGAGCGTAAAAACTATTTGCTTGCTGGAATTTGTGTAGCCATTGGATTTTATATAAAGGTTTTCGGGATTTTGGCTGCTTTACTATGGGTTCTGTATCCTGGAAAAGGAAAATTCTTTTTCTATTCATTGGCTTCAATGATCATTCTTTTTTCAATGCCTTTGATTTTTATTTCTTCATCCGGGCTTGAAGGTGTTTATCAAAGCTGGTTTCATCTCCTGTCAACAGATACCGTGCATGAACTGAATCATTCCATGATGTCGATTATGAAGAACTGGTTCGGGCTTGAAGTAAATAGAACAGGGGTACAGGCTACGGGGCTGGTGTTGCTTTCGCTTCCGCTGATGCGGTGGAAATACTTTCTGGAAAAAAGATTTAAACTTTATTTCCTTTGTTCAATCCTGATCGCCTCCGTAATATTTAACCATAAAGCGGAATCAGCAACCTATATTATTGCCGTTGCGGGATGTGCCATCTGGTTTTTTAATTCAGAAAGAACGCCTCTTGAAATTTCATTGATGGTAACACTGTTCCTGCTTACCTGTCTTTCTCCCACAGATATGTTCCCGAAATTTGTAAGAGAGAATTACATCGTGCCTTACTCGCTTAAGGCCTTGCCCTGTATATTGATCTGGGTCAAGATCCAGTATGATCTTCTTTCTTTCCGCAGAACAGGAGCAGTGAGTTGAAGAAGGCAAAAAAAGTTACTCCCGCCTGCGTTTCAAGTGTATCTTCAGTGAGAAAGGAGAGAAGCGCAATAATGAAAAAAGTAATGTAGAAATAATTGAATACTTTTTTTTCTTTTACAACGGGATAGAGAAGAGAGAACAGGAACCACAGCAACCCGGTTATTCCGAAAGCAGCTGTAATGGCAAGGAACTGGTTGTGTGAGCGCAGCCGCCATTCTTTGGTAAGCGGTGAATTCATTTTCTCATACTGGTCAGCAAAGGCAATATCCAGGTCGCCCGTTCCTACTCCAAAGAAAAGATTTTCCTTTATTATTCCGATTGCTGCTTTCCAGAATTCAAACCGCTGTACAACAGAATGTCCGCTTGGGTTTCCACCGCGAATGTAATTTTCAAATTCCCATTCGATCTTTTGGATACGGGCAAGCGGATTTAATATTTTCATGTATTCTGCATTGGGAATTCCTTTTTCGACTGCGCGAATCTCTTCCCCGGTTAAGGCGCTCAAAGAAGCGGAATCCTTGGGAATGCCTTTTGAAGCCAGAAACCGGATCAAAGTGTACTTGAGCTCATTTCCTTTCAGGTCGCGACCATCGTATTTTATGTTACTTCGCTTTTCCCATTCTTTCTGAAGCTCCTTTTCGCAAACAGAAGTCCACACTTTGTTTCCATTTTCATTTTCATAATTAAGCGTATCATTTGAATAAACATTCCCGCTTTTTGTGAATCGTGGTAATTCTGCAGCAGGGCCAGGCGGCAGTTTGTTATTCGCATAATAAAATAATTCTGCAATGGCAGAACCGGTTGTAAGTAGTAATACGGCTAAAACGGTTTTAGCAAAGTAATTATGAAGTTTGAAAATTCCATAGATCATTAAAATGATGGTTGCTATTCCAATACATACAAGCCCGGTTTCGGATTCCATCATAAACATAAAGAGGATAAGCCAAAGGAGAGCAATAACACTAAGCGACCGGATGAGAATAGTTTTTTCCTTAAACAGAAAATAACCTAAAAGGAAAACCGAAAAACTCATCAAAAGTGAAAAACGTATATGGGAAATAAAGACAGAAGCATCTCTTGGCTGAAGTATTATTTTATTTGAGTAGCCAAGAAGAATATAAAAGCATACAAAGGAGGCTGCCAGGACAGAAATAATGAATATTGACAATATGCGTTCAAGTATTTTTTTTGAGAACGGAGGAGAGGTAGAAAAAATCAGAGGGAGAAGGAGGAGCGGAATTTTTTTTCTTACGTCTTCCATCCCAAGGTTGTAGTCAGTAGTATAAGCCAGTCCTATCAGGTGTAGAATGAAAACAGAGCTGAGAATAACGGCGGTTTTATTTTTTAAGAAGTTTTTTATTTTCTCTGAAAGGTTTTTATCAAGGAGCCAGGATAAAAGCAAAATAATCTCTGCATTGCTCATCAGGAATTTTGACCAGGGGAGAGAAACGGCAAGTAGAAAGGTGCCAAACAGGTAAAGGAAAGAAGAAGCCTTTTGTACCGGGGATAGATTCGTTTGGTCGGAAGGTAAGGTTACCACGCAGATCGTTTTGAGTTAGTATCACTGCAAAAATAAAAAACCCCCGTCAATGACAGGGGTTTTAAAAATTCCTGGGAATAAATCAGCCTCCCTTTTTCTTGGGTTTCTCTTCCGGCTTTTTATCATCTTTTGGTTTGTGTTCCTCTATAATCTGATCTTCGCCGTCTTCCGTGGAAGAGCTGACTTTTGCCTGTGTCTCTCCCGGCTTTCCGATTACTTTATAAGTCCCTTTTCCTGCAATGATGGAGTCGTAAAGCGGTTTGTCATTCAGCACTTTTACAGCTTCTTTCACTTCGTTGTCATCGCGAAGAGAAGATTCAAGCCGCCCGCTTTGATAAAAATAGCGGGATGCGATCTCTTCCTCCAGAAAATCCTTGATCTCCGGTTTGTATTTTCCAAGATCTTCTTTCTTATTGGCTTCAATTTTTGTTTTTAATTCATCGTAAGTGAGTTTGATGTTCTCAAAATATTTTTCACTTTCAGCATTCTTTTTCAGGTCATCAAGCGATTTCTCCGATTTGGTTGAGTAGTCATAGGTTTTATCCGACAGGTATTGAAGAAAGTCTTTGTACTCATCTTCGGAAAGGGAAAAATCTTTGGCGGCAGGGATCGAATTGTGACTGTGCCGGTATTTAGTGGCGTAATCAAAAATATGATTCTTGGTGATGATGGCGCCGGTAATAAGCGCATACGTTCTTGGCTCAATTTTCATGTCAGGAAAAATACCGCTGCCATCGTAAACGCTCCTGCCGTTCTTGGTTTTGAATTCCCGGATCAAAGAGTCCGGAATGTGTTCGGCCTTTCCTGCATTGTTCTTATGAAAATAATCCAGTTCCTGGATGCATCTTCCGCTGGGTGTATAATATTTAGCGGTGGTGACTTTCATTTGCGTTCCGTACGACAGCGGAACGGTTTGCTGAACAAGCCCTTTTCCGAATGAACGCTGGCCAACCAGAACGGCCCTGTCAAGATCCTGAAGTGAACCGCTCACGATCTCAGAGGCAGAAGCGGAGTTTTTATTGATTAAAACAACTATGGGCATGGTTGTATCAACCGGTGCATACAATGATTTATGCACACGGTTCATTTCTTTCACTTTTCCTTTCTGCTCAACAATAGGAAGGTCTTTGCTGACGAACGTGTTTACGATGTCAACCGATTCTTTCAAAAGTCCGCCGCCGTTATCGCGCAGGTCAAAAATGAGTGATTTTATTTTATTCTTTTCTTTAAGCTCGATAAAAGCCGTTTTAACTTCTTTGGCAGCGTTTTCAGTAAACCCGGTTAGTTTAATATAACCTACAGTTCCATCGCCAACCACACCGTAATAAGGAACATTTTTAATTTTTATTTCTTCTCTCACGAGTGTTACTTCAAATGGTTTTTTCTCTCCGTCGCGTTCAATCAGAACCTTCACCGATGTTCCGGCCTGGCCTTTTAATAATTTACTTACTTCAGCGGTATTTTTTCCTTTAATTGGCTTGCCGTCTATTTCAGTGATCACATCACCTGACATAAGACCGGCTTTTTGGGCAGGAAATCCCTCGTAAGGTTCGCCGACCATCACGTAATCGCCTTTTGCACGAATCAGTGATCCGATGCCGCCATATTGCCCGGTTACCATCATTTTATAATCTTCAATATCAGATTCAGCATAAAACTCAGTATAAGGATCAAGGGTATTGAGCATTTCATCAATGCCTTTTTTTACCAGGTCGCCGGGTTTAATGTCATCAACGTAATAGGTATTGAGTTCGCGGAGAAGCGTAGCGAAGATATCGAGGTTCTTCGAAAGTTCAAAATAACTGTCAACGAAGCTGAATGAAATGAGTGTTGCAACCGGAATGGAAACTATCAGAATCCATTTTCTTGCTCTTTTTAAAAGGGAGGGTATGCCTGTCATAGTTGTTTTATTTCTATTGTATTTTATATTTTTTATTTGCTGCCTGTTTTTTCAGGTACCGGATCATATCCGTGGCCGCCCCAGGGATGGCATGAACAAACCCGTTTTACTGTCAGCCAGCCGCCTTTATAAGGCCCGTGTTTTTGTATTGCTTCCATTCCGTACTGAGAACAGGTTGGCTGGTACCTGCAGGCATTTCCGATGAAAGGTGATAAGGTTAGCTTGTACAACCTTATAAAAGTAACCAATATTGTACCGATTATTTTACTCACTCTGTTAATTTATGTTAACGACCGAAGAAAAATTACTGTATTACCGCTATGAGTTTATGTAAAGATACAATCATTTTCTGTTCTATCTGATCATACGGAAGTTCCTGCTTTGCTGTGTAAATAATCAACACATCAACAGATAGATTCCTTTTTTTCAATACTTCATAAACTTCATGTTTGTTTTTCCGGTAGGCTTCGCGGATTCTTCTTTTTAACTTATTTCTAACCACCGCTTTTGAGAAAGATTTTTTGGGAACAGCGATTCCAAGATGTACGGGAGTATATTTTGTCGATTGAATGGCAGAGGGGACATGCATCCATAAGATTCTGAACGGTGGAACAGCAATGCTTTTTCCTTTTAAAAAAAGCTGTTCGAATGTTTTCTTGCTCGTTAAGTGTTCGTATTTTTTGAAGGAGTTGAGATGCATCTGTCAAAAATACAAAAGCCCTCCGTTGAGGCGGAAGGCTTTTGAGGAAATGTTGTGCGAATATTACTGAACGATCATTTTTTTGGTAATGATATAACCGTTCACATTCAGTTTTGCCAGGTAAATTCCGGGCTTCAGGTTTGATCGGTCAACAGGGAACGTATGATCTCCTGCGCTCATTTCTTTGTCAGCAAGAGGGATGATCGTTCTTCCTAAAATATCGGATATGATTAATTGCACATGATTTCTTTGAGCGATCGAAAAGGAGAGAGTTGCGTTTTCAAAAACGGGATTTGGTGAAACAGTAAATCCAAATTCATTTGCATATTCTTCCTGAATGCCGGAATTGCCGGATGTGATATTAATATCATCAATATAAATATTGTTGCCGGTGCCGGGGCCCCCGGTGAATTCAAATTTGAACCGGACGTTATTGTTTCCTGCCAATGTTGATATGACGGGCGCTTCCAACCTCCATTGAGAAGTGGATGAAGGCGTGAACGAAGTGGCTACAATTCCTGCGGTAGCAAGAGACCCTCCGGATTTGGAATATTTCTGCGTCCAGGTTTGTCCGCAGTTGGTAGAAACCAGTACCCTTAATTTAGAGGCATCGGTAGAAGCAAGTTGCGCGTAGGCTACCCGGAAATTCATTTGAAGGTTGGTTGCGCCAGTAAGATCAATAGAAGGGAAGATCGCTTCTTCTACATAGGAAGTGGTGGATGAGAAATTATTGATAGATAAGCAATTCGTTCCGGAATAGGAGGCACCCGTATTCTGAGTCCATGACGGCCCGGATCCATTGGTGAAATTTATGAAACAGTCATTATAAGGAAATCCTGCAGTTTCAAATCCTTGAGAATAATTTGGGATTTCAGTAGCGGAACTTCCCAACACAACGATGTAAGAGGTTTTTGTTTCTGATTTGGTTGAAACTCCATCACTCACTGTAAGTTTAACCGTATAGATTCCGGGAGTGGAGTAGGTGTGAGTAGGATTTTGAGTTGTGTAATCTACCGTTCCGTCATTATCAACGTCCCATTGCCATGAAGTGGGTGTTGCATGCCAGGAAAGGTCTGTAAATGTTACGGAAGACCCGGCGCAGATCTCTCTTGTGCTTGCAGAAAAATCGGCAAAGCATAATTGGGGTGTTCCCGTAACACCGGTAGCGGTAAGATTTGAACTTGACCATAAATTATTTCTTCCCGCTGTGGAAGAGGTCAATGCGGATAGCATTCTTGATTTCTGGCCGGCGGTGAACATCTTCTGACAGTAAGCATAATCCATATAGTTCTCAATATTTTCCTGAACACCGGTAGTGCAAACTCCCGCAGTTGCGGATGCAAGATTGCAGGAAGTCCATCCTTTGGTAACCGGAGTATCGGTAACTCCATCATCGCCGCAGGCAACGCCGG
>JAHEYJ010000142.1 GCA_023251675.1 Bacteroidota bacterium | reverse complement strand
GACACAGGAACAGATTGAAAAAGCGATTCAGAAACTCCGGAAAGAAATTTCCCGCACCGCAAAAGAAATGGACTTTAATGAAGCAGCACGATTAAGGGATGAACTCTTCGCTATGGAGAAGAAGTTGAAAAAATAATTTACGGAAACTTCACGCCGCTGCATTCAAAACAATTTACGGTTGGAATAGTAGAATGAAATTTTGAATTGATCGCCTTTACAAATTCATTCGCGATCAATGCATATCCTTGCTGATTGGGATGGTATCCATCCAGAGAGAAAAATCCCCCGGTCACAAAATCAGCGTTATAATCAATTCCATTCCATTTGATTCCTGCCCTCACCTGTTTGAAATAAGAATTCATATCGACCAGCGCAAGATTGTATTGCTGCGCCTTTGCTGCAATGATCATGTTGTACTGAGAAATAAATTCATTCACACTTCTCACTTCTGAAGAGTCCAGAACATATTGGTTAGGCAATTCCGCCGTTACGGCTCCCATCCCATCGCATTTCAAGGAATCCAGCGGGACAGAAAGCAGAACATATTCTCCGCTTGTCATTTTTCGGTATCCAAGAGGCGAATGAGCGTCCGCAATGACAAAACCATTTTTGCCTCCATTAAAATTAAAGAAACCAGGAAAAAGTAAGTTGAGAGAGTCGGCTTGATTCTGAGACAACTCAAGTCCGTTCCAGGGCACGGTAGTATAAAAAGGGAAAGAAGTAAGATCGGGGATATTAGCAAGGATTCCTTTTGTTGCTGCTCCAAAATTCTGCAAAACAGAATCCAAAGACAAACTGAATGAAGAAGGAGATAAAATTGTTTTATTGTACCCTCCGTTACTTGCAAAATCATAAATGTCTTCCATGCCTGCCCACAATGCAAAAAAAGTGGGCTGCTGTGCTTTTGCATCGCTGAGCATCGTTGAAATTCCGGGAGCAGAAGCAAATCGCGAATAAAAAGGATTCCCGTTTCCTGAAATTCCCAGCGATGAATTATTATAATCAGAAATTTTTGCAAACGGTACGCTGATGTTCTGAAAACTTTCACTTTGATGCTGAAGATAAATACCGGCACCTGCAACTGTGAAATTATTTTTAATTGGAAACAAAGATGAGACTCCTTTACAATCTGCCTGATATCCCAGTCTGCTTGATGTTTGAAATGCACTTTCCCATGGCTTTGGATTTAAACCAAGTCCGGAATTATCCGGCATGAACGGCTGCACAAAAGAGGCGCTTCCCCCGGCCAGATGCATGAACTTTGCGATCTGGTAAGGAACCGAATATTGCTGGCCGTCCTTATACAAAGCGCCATCCTGGTAGCCGGCCATAAAATTTCCGCCTAACGCGACAAATTTTGAAAAGTCCGCATCACCGCTTGATGGCTTAGGGATCTTCAGATCAGGCTTGCACGTGGAAAACAAGTAGCAAGCAGCCAGCAGCAGGTAGCAAGATATTTTTTTCATCTTTCAATAAAATATTATTTTGCGAATAAGATCTTAGCTGCAAAAGATTCATTCTTATTGGAAGTGAGCCTCATAAAATAAATTCCATCCTCCAGATTTTTTCTCTGCACAGTGAACCCGTCACCTGAAACGGAGAACTGCCGAACGATTCTTCCCGAAATATCGCTCAGTTCAACAGAAAAGTTTCTGCCTTGCACATCTTTCAGCGTAACCGTTACATTTTCAGAAGCGGGATTCGGAAAAAGGGAAACATTTTCTGAATTCAGAACCCATTCATTCACTCCGGAGTTCGGGCATGGGTCATTGGTGAAAAGAGCCATCACGTTGTCGATGCCGGATCCGGGTACGCACGTTTGATGGTTCGTATAACGGACTCCACCGGTCATGTTACATCCCAATTGCCTGTACAGAAAATCACTTACTAGAATCGTAGTCGAATCCATATTGGTAGCGTTCACATCCGCGTCATGATCCTGGGCATAATAGGTATGAATAGGATTGGTAAGTCCGATATGATACGCGCGTACATTCATCGTTCCTCCTCCGCTAACCGGCATGATGGCAAACCCCGAAACGTAGATCATAGCCGTACAATAGGGAACTGTACCGTCCGCATCACCCTGGGCTGTTATCATCGGCTCATCACCCGGCTGTATCCATGAAGTATCACCAACGGCACCTGCAAGGTTAACCACCGCATTGATCCTGGAACAATAGCCTGGATTTCCGCTGTTGCCTTCCAATCCTCCAAGCGCAACCGTATCGATCCCTGAAGGAACCTCTGATGATCTGTCAAGATAGGCATACTGAACGGCCATGAAAGCTCCTGCAGAATATCCGGCGCCGAAAATATAGTCGGGGTCTATTTTATAAGTATTAGCGGTAGCGGCATCTTTCCGGAAGAACCTAACCGCTGCTTTCATATCCTGTGTTGCACGCCAGACTGCTTTTTGTCCATTCGCCTGGTTAAAAGGAAAACTCATTCCCAGCCTGTAATCAATAGAGACAGCAACGTATCCACGCTTTGCAAAACGGGTGCAAAAATCAATTGCGTACGAATCCGTTTTCGATCCGCCGATAAAACTTCCTCCATGTGCGAATACAATGAGCGGCCGTTTAACGGCCACATCCCCCGTTGGCTGATAGATATCCATCTTTAAGGTATCGCCCGCTCCGCTGTTGGTGGTATTGAATCCGTACACCACATTGCTGGCCGTGGTTACCGCTGAAAAAACGACCGTATCATATCTTGATGTCCCGCAATACGTTTGCGCAAAAAGAATGACTGAAGTGAAAAATAAGATGGCGAATGTGAGTAAATGTTTTTTCATAGTTATTGATTTAATGGTTGTTAAAATAAATATTCAAATGCAAAACCGGGTGCAACCGCTTTCGCTTTATACGTCCCGCTGAATTGCGTTTCAATGTTTGTATCTGTACGTTTCATTCCTTCAATATACAGAAAAGAGAAATCAAGATGGATCTTTTCCGTCACCTTCCAGGAAGCGCCAAGGGTAACACCAATTTTATTTGCGTCCGGTGTCTCCGGCGTGAGGTATCCTGCCTGAACGGGTGTTTTGTCAAAGTAGGCGCCGCATCTTACCAAAAGTTTCTCTTTTAGCTTGTATTGCGCTCCGCCACGGATAATGAATGTGTTCTGATACATGCGGGGCGAATGAACATCCGCCAGCACAGAAGTGTTTTTCGCAAAATCAAATGACAACGTATCATAAACATGCCAGCCGATATAATTTACATCGAGCGCTAATTTTATTTTTTCATTCAGTATATAACCAAACCCCAGTGCCGTTGTAGAAGGAAGCGAAAGTGTTGCTTTGAATGATGTGTTCGGAAACGAATCAGCAAGCGAAGAGGGCACAATAAAATCCGCCGTTCCGTTTTCCATTTTTATTTTTACGGAAGAACGGTAATCCAGCCCAATTGATAATTTCTCGTTGGGCTTGAAGTAAATTCCGGCGTTATAGCCAAAACTGTTGGCCGAGCCATTCAAAGAGATCGTTCCGTAATTCCCCATCGAATCCTGCTTCGGAAATCCCTGCTGCAAACTAAAGTTTCCTTCTGCAAAAACCAGCCCCGCGCCAATCCCCATCTTATCTGTAACCTTATAGGAGGCAGTAGGCTGAAAATAAAAAGTTTTTAAATCTATTTCCCTTAACAAAAACTGCCCTTTCCAATCGTGCGGCCATTCTTCATGGCTGCCGAACGGCGTATAAACCGCCAAACCCAGGCTTAACTTGCCTGTATTTTTTATTTTTCCAACAACAAAAACAGAAAAAGGAGTACCTACATGGTGAATCATTTCAGCGGAATAAATTCCGGGCGCCGGTTCCAGGTAAACCGTGCGGGGAATAATACCGCTTACTCCTATTTGCACCAAACGGACTGAATCAAGAAAAGAAGTTGATCCGGGGTTAAAAAACAAAGAAGCGCCGTCCAATAAAAGTCCGGTGCCGGTATGCCCCATTCCCATTTGCTTTTGTCCCTGAAGATTCACCTGGAACCCGCCCGCAAATGTGTATTGACAAGAAATAAATACTATAAAACAAAAAGAAAAAACTATTTTTTTCATTATTCTATTTTATTGAATCACTAAACAACCGGTTTGAAACACAAATTTAAAAAAAACAAACCATAAAACACTTGTACGATATCGCTACACTTTAAAAAAATCGTCTGTGATGATTTAGGCTTAAGCATACAAACATTCATTTTCAACCACTTCATCAAACCGCTTCATCAACTCTTTTGTATTCTTTCCCGGCTTTCCGTTTCCTATTTTTTTGTTATCGATCTGAACAACAGGTGTTATGCCACGGGTTGTCCCCGTAATAAAACATTCTGAGCACCAATGTAACTCTTCTTCTAATACCTCCCTCACTTCTAATTTAAATTTTTTATGCGCAAGACGACTAACCACATCTCTTGTAATGCCCGGCAAAACATGGTCATGGGCAGTAACAAGGGTATCGCCATGAAACAAAAAGAAATTATTCCTTGTCGTCTCCAGTATTTGGCCATCATAACAATAAAGGGTGTCCTGCGCCTTATTTTTTCTCCTCTCCTCTGCTAAACGGATCGCTGTAAGGTAATTGGTGGTCTTCACTTGAGCCATTTCCCTGCTGTGTTCATGTACCATTACCTTAACTCCTTTTTCAGACCACCATGCGGGATAGTGCGGCAGATCTTCAATTAAAATAAACAAATTCGGTTTTACAGCAGGAAGAAAAGAATCAAGCGAATAGCCTCCTGTAAGAAGCAAACGGATCCCAAAATCTTTTTTACCGGGCGCTTTGTTTTTTTTGAGCAGAGATTCAATGACCACCGTTATTTCTTTCCGCTTAAGCGGCAATTTAAGATTCATTCCTTTAGCGGAGTTCGCAAACCGATCCAGGTAATCATTGATGCGGAAATGATTTCCATAATAGGTCCGTAAAAAATCAAACGCGCCGTAACCGCGAAGCATCACCAGGTCGTTGATGCCCACTTTTATCTCATTCCGGCGAAGGATCTTGCCGTTGGCATAACAGTAGTAATTCATTGTTCGAATATCGAATCTTTGCGAATATACAAATAGAGCGCATGCCTTATTAATTTGTGCCCGGTTTTTTGATTATTCGTAAATTCGTTCTCATTCGTTATTCGAATTATGAATTTTTCATCCAAGCACATAGAAACGCTCATTGACGAGTTTGCAAAACTTCCCGGTGTCGGAAGAAAGACGGCCACACGTTATGTCTTGCATGTACTCAAACAGGATACGAAAGACGTGGAATCCTTTGTGAATGCGATTGTCAATCTTAAGAACGAATTGAAATACTGCTCGGTTTGTTTTAATATTTCCGATAAAGAGATCTGCAACATCTGCTCCAACCCTAACCGCGACAAAAGCATTGTTTGTGTTGTGGAAGATATCCGCGATGTGATGGCGATCGAATCTACCCAGCAATATAAGGGAGTATACCACGTTCTGGGAGGAATTATTTCTCCGCTCGACGGCATCGGGCCGAATGACCTGAGCGTTGAGCCGCTCGTTAAACGAATTGCAGAAGGAGAAATTAAAGAAGTGATCATGGCCTTAAGTACTACGATGGAAGGAGACACCACTAATTTTTACATCTACAAACGCCTTAAAGAATACAACGTAACCCTCTCTACGATTGCCCGCGGAATTTCGATCGGCGATGAACTGGAATACACAGATGAGATAACCTTGGGAAGATCCATCACCAATCGCATTCCTTATCAAAACGCTCTTCCAATTAAATAACCTGGCCCTAATATGCAAAAGACGTTATGCTAATATCCGAATGAATACTAATGAAACGAATAATGCGAATGGCACAAATAATCCATCCGTATATTAGCATATTCATTTGCAGCATTCGCATGCATTTGTACATTAGCATCTCTCACAAATGAAACTCTCCATCATCATAGTCAATTACAACGTCGAACATTTCCTCGAGCAATGCCTGCATTCTGTACGGAAAGCAATAAAGAGTATACCTTCAGAAGTTTTTGTTGTGGACAACAGTTCGGTGGATGGTTCTGTTGAAATGCTAAAGAAAAAATTTCCGGAAGTCATTCTCCTGGCGAACGAAAAGAATGTCGGATTCTCAAAAGCAAACAACCAGGCCATCCGGGAAGCAAAAGGAGAATATATTCTTTTATTGAATCCCGATACCGTTGTCCAGGAAGATACGTTTGAGAAGACCATAAAATTCATGGATGAAAGGAAAGAGGCCGGCGCATTGGGAGTGATGATGCTGGATGGCAAAGGAAATTTCCTTCCCGAATCAAAACGCGGGCTCCCTACTCCATCGGTTGCTTTCTTCAAAGTGTTCGGACTTTCATTTCTTTTTCCAAAATCGAAAACGTTTGGAAAATACCACATGGGATTTCTCGACAAAAACAAAACACACGAAGCCGATGTGCTCTCGGGCGCTTTCATGCTCATTCGCAAATCGGTGTTGGATAAAACCGGGCTGCTGGATGAAACTTTTTTTATGTACGGAGAAGACATCGATCTCTCCTACCGGATCACACTCGCCGGCTTCAAGAACTATTATTTCCCGGAAACACGCATCATTCACTATAAAGGAGAAAGCACGAAGAAAAGTTCAGTGAACTACGTGCTCGTCTTTTACAACGCGATGGCCATTTTCGCCCGAAAGCATTTTGCGAAGAACCAGGCAGCGACTTTTTCATTCCTGATCTATTTTGCCATTCTGATCCGAGCCGGTATAGCGCTGGCTAAACGGTTTTTATCCCAGGTCTATATTCCGCTTTTGGATGCTTCGATCTTGTACGTTGGTTTGTATGTTATAAAAGGCTACTATGAACACAATGTAAAAAATGTTTCTTATCCCGAACACCTTGTTTTGCTTGCCTTTGGAGTTTATGTTTTTATCTGGCTGCTTTCTGTTTTTCTCAGCGGCGGATACGACAAACCCATCCGGCTGCAAAAGATCGTCCGGGGTATTTTACTGGGAACCGGAATTATTCTTTCTGTCTATGCGCTGCTGCCGGAGGAATACCGTTTCTCCCGAGCACTGATCCTGATCGGTACCGGCTGGGCGACCATTTCCATCCTCTCCATGCGAATGCTTTTTCATCTATTCGGGATAAAAGATTTTCTCCTGGAAGGCAGCACCAGCAAACGGCTGGCGATCGTTGGGAGCGAAGAAGAATACAAAAGGGTTTTCGCTCTGATTAAAGAATCCTCTATAAAAACTGCATTTGTTGGTTTTGTTGATAGCACTCTTCCGCTCACCGATTCTCCCGCTCACCGGTTCAGAAGCGGAGAAACGGAGACCGGGCGAAAAGGAGATGACATTTTAATGCTTGGGCGTTTTTCCCAGCTGAATGAAATCATCGGCCTCTACAAAATAGATGAAGTGATCTTCTGCGCAAAGAATATTTCTTCCGAGAAAATAATTGATGCAATGTCGGATTCAAACGTGGATTACAAGATCGCTCCGCAGGAAAGTTTATCCATCATCGGAAGTAATTCCATTGACCGCGCAGGCGACCTTTATTCGATCGATGTGAATGCCGTTACGAAACCTTCCAATCAACGTAAAAAAAGAATTATAGACATCTCATTATCAATACTTTTAATCGTATTATCTCCATTATTGATTTTCATTATTAAACACCCCTTTAACTACATCATTAATTGCTTCAAAGTAGTGCTGGGATTTAATACCTGGGTAGGCTACGAACAAACCCCCGAATTTTCTGTAAAAAGAAAAGGCATCTTGTTCCCTGCGGATGCTTTAAAAGATAGATCCATCACACCTGAAATGGCTGAAAGGCTGAATAAGATCTATGCGAAAGATTATTCTGTAGGAAATGACGTTAGCATAATCTGGAAAGGATTAAAAAATCTAGGAAGATAAAATAGCACGCCTAAAAAACTACCTCGCTCCTCTCGGAACGACGTTACTTCAGCACTTTCTGCACCAGGTCCGCTGCTTCCTGCAATTCAATGGCAGAAAGAACTTTTAGGCCTGAGCCGTCAATGATCTTCTTGGCTTCAACCGCGTTGGTTCCCTGCAGTCGGACGATGATGGGCACGTTGATCGTTCCCATGTTCTTGTACGCATCCACAATTCCCTGCGCAACCCGGTCGCAGCGAACGATCCCGCCGAAAATATTTACGAGGATGGCTTTTACATGCGGATCTTTAAGGATGATGCGGAAAGCAACTTCAACCCGCTGCGCATTCGCGGTACCGCCCACATCTAAAAAGTTGGCAGGTTCCCCGCCTGAAAGCTTGATGATATCCATCGTACCCATGGCAAGTCCGGCGCCATTCACCATGCAGCCCACGTTTCCATCCAGCTTCACATAATTCAGATCGTGTTCGCTTGCTTCCACCTCGATCGGATCTTCTTCCAGCTTATCTCGCATGCCGGCATAATCCGGATGACGGTACAATGCATTATCATCCAGTGTTACTTTTGAGTCGGCAGCAAAAATTTTATCGTCTGATGTTTTCAGCACCGGGTTGATCTCAAA
>JAHEYJ010000141.1 GCA_023251675.1 Bacteroidota bacterium | reverse complement strand
TCCCGCTGCCGACATCTCCCTGCAGCAAACGGTTCATCTGGTGCCCGGTTCCCATATTTGCGCGGATCTCTTTCAATACACGCTTCTGCGCATTGGTCAAAGGAAACGGAAGATGATTTGAATAAAAATCATTAAAATAATTCCCAACCTTATCGAACACAAAACCATTGTAGGTTTTATTTCTAAGTCCTTTTATCTGCAGCAAGCGCAGCTGCAAAAAGAATAATTCATCAAACTTCAAGCGGAACTCCGCTTTGTTCAGCGACTGCGAATTTTCCGGAAGATGAATTATTTTAAAAGCTTCTTCCCTCGAAATGAGATTATGTTTTTCTTTCAGGTAATCCGGAAGTGTTTCTGGTATATTTTTATTGATCTGACCAACCAGCGTTCGCTGAAGTTTCCAGATCCCTTTACTGTCAAGTCCTTTTTTCTCCAGTAAACTGCCGGAACTGTAAACCGGCATAAGTTTGCTGGCAAGCGTGATGCTTGTTTCCGAAGCCAGTTCAATTTCAGGATGAGCAATATTGAATCCGCGGTTAAACAGGGAAGGCTTTCCGAATACAATGAATTCAGTTCCGATCTTCAGTTTAGGCGCCACCCATTTTATTCCCTGGAACCAGACCAGCTCAATGCTTCCGGTTTCATCTTCCAGTTCTGCTACGAGTCTTTTCTTTCGCTGGTCACCGGCAAATTCCGCACTGGCGATCTTTCCGCGAAGCTGCACATAAGGAAGGTCCGCCGTAATTTCTTTTATCTTATAAATTTTAGTGCGATCAATGTAACGGAAAGGAAAATGCTGAAGCAAATCACCGAAGGTGCGGATGTTCAGCTCTTTTATTAAAACTCCTGCGCGTTCAGGTCCTACGCCTTTCAAAAAAGTGATCTCGGTGTCAAGGAAAGGGCTTTGGGTCACTGACATAATTAAATTTCTTCTTTAAAAGAGCAATCTTCAAATTTGAACTTACATCGGTTCGAGCAGCCGAAGCTTTGTGAGGCGTATCGAGAACAGGTTTAAGATCCGTTCTCGATACGTCCCGATCAGGGCATCGGGACTACTCGAACTGACGTGCAAAATGATTCAAAACAAAATTAGGAAAATTGTGTATGTTTGGAACTTACTTACAATAACTATGACCAATCTTGAAATCATTAAGAAAAAAGTATTCAAGCGCGATGACCTGTCACGACAGCTGAACATCTGGCGCATGCAATCAAAAAAAATTGTTTTTACCAACGGGTGTTTCGATCTGCTTCATCACGGGCATATTGATTACTTATCAAAAGCAGCCGATATGGGAGAAATATTGGTGATTGGATTGAATTCCGATTCTTCGGTGAAGAAATTAAACAAAGGCTCTAACCGTCCGATTCAAAATGAAAATGACCGCGCACTGATTCTTTCTTCCATTCAATTTATTGAAGCAATAATTCTTTTTGAAGAAGACACACCGCTGGAACTCATTAAAATGGTTCGTCCAGATGTACTTGTAAAAGGCGGCGACTGGAAAGAAAGCGAGATCGTGGGCGCTGATGTTGTAAAGGCCAACGGCGGAACCGTTACGACTATTCCTTTTGTGGAAGGATATTCTACCACTTCCATCGAAAAGAAAATAAAATCTTCGTAATCCCGGCAGATGATCCGCATCCTGAAAAATTTGTGGAATGAGCAACCGCTCAAATTAATTTTATTCGCCGCAATCTTTTTTCGCTTACTGGCAGTCCTCTTCTCAAAAGGATACGGTATGCACGACGATCATTTTCTCGTCATTGAATCTGCACAGTCGTGGGCGGATAATTTTGATTACAACGACTGGCTTCCCTCTTCCGGCTCTGCTTACCCGAGCGGGCACAGCTGGTTCTACTGCGGACTGCATTATTTACTTTTTAAAGGATTGCAATCGGCCGGGATTTATGATCCGCAGACCAAAATGTATATAGTACGTTTTCTTCACGCCGCATTATCATTGATCACCGTTTTTCTTGGATACAGAATTGCAGAATTGGTTTCAACCAAAGAAACTGCACGTACAACCGGAATCCTCCTCGCGCTTTACTGGTTCTTCCCGAATGCGAGTGTGAGAAACCTGGTGGAAGTGGCCTGCATCCCATTTTTAATGATCTCTACGTGGATGCTGCTCAAACCAGTCTCAAAAAATATTTTTTTACATTTTTTTCTTGCAGGAATGGTTGCAGGAATTGCCTTCTCCGTTCGGTTCCAATCGATTCTTTTCGTAGGAGGATTAGGATTGGCATTACTGGTCCAGAAGAAATGGAAAGAAGCGATCCTATTTGGAATCGGAGCGTTCATCTGCATGGCCGGGCTCCAGGGAATCATCGATCAGTTCATCTGGGGGCATCCGTTCACGGAATTCAAAGAATACGTGAGGTATAATATTGAAAACTCAGAAAAGTATTTTGTTCAACAATGGTATATGTACTTCGCACTGCTGCTTGGCTTGCTACTTCCGCCGGTAAGTTTTTTTCTTTTGTTCGGTTTTTTCAGAAGCTGGAAAAAACATCTCTTGCTTTTTCTTCCGAGCTTTATTTTTCTGGCATTCCATTGTTATTTTCCGAACAAGCAGGAACGATTTATTCTTCCCATCATTCCTTTTGTAATTGTTCTGGGCATGATCGGATGGAATGATTTTGTAAGCAGATCTACTTTCTGGAATCACCGAGAAAAATTATTGAAAGCATTCTGGATTTTCTTTTGGATTCTGAACATGCTTCCGCTTCTTGTGGTTTCAGTTGCCTATTCAAAACGAAGCCGTGTGGAAGCAATGGCCTATCTCTCTACAAAAAAAGATTTTAACCGGCTGGTAGTTGAGGAAAGTTTCCGGGATGATTATACCATGCCGCCGTTCTTTTATTTAGGGAAATGGTATCGGGATGGATATGTGCAAGGCGTTACCAGTATTTATACCATAGACTCACTTTGTACACGCATCCAGAAATATCCAACAGCTCGTCCAAATTATGTGATCTTCTTTGACGAAGAAGATCTTGACAACCGTATCAAAAGATTTAAAACCTGTTTCCCGAACATGAAATACGAAACCACTGAAGAAGCCGGGTTCCTGGATAAATTTATTTGCTGGCTCAACCCGATCAACCGGAATTACAATGCGTATATTTATAAAATTGAAAAGTAACGGATGTCGAAAATAAAAACAACATACTTCTGCCAGAACTGCGGCGCGCAATCCGGAAAATGGATCGGCAAATGCCCGAGCTGCAATGAGTGGAATACCTATGTGGAAGAAGTAATTCAGAAAGAAGATAAACACATCAGCAGCGGAAGAAGCAACAGCACGCAGCGTGCCACCAAGCCGCTGAAAATTTCAGAGATCGAACAAAGCGGCGAAATCCGGATCACACTGCCAGACAAAGAATTGAATCGCGTGCTGGGCGGCGGCGTAGTTCCCGGCTCAGTGGTTTTATTCGGCGGCGAACCCGGGATTGGAAAATCCACATTGATGCTGCAGATCGCATTGCAGCAAAAGAAAATAAAAACACTTTACATTTCAGGAGAAGAAAGCGAACAACAGATCCGTATGCGTGCCGATCGAATGGGAATAAAGAATGACGAATGCTACATCCTTTCCGAAACCAGCATGCAGAATATTTTCAAGCAGATCGAAATACTGGAACCAAATCTGGTGATCGTGGATTCCATCCAAACCATGTACAGCGCACACATCGAATCTTCTGCCGGAAGTATTTCGCAGGTAAGAGAATGCACGGCTGAACTTCTTCGCTTTGCAAAAGAAAGCTCAACACCTGTTTTTCTTATCGGTCACATTACAAAAGACGGAATGCTGGCCGGCCCGAAAGTGCTGGAACACATGGTGGATACGGTTCTGCAATTTGAAGGAGACCGGAATCATATTTACCGGTTGCTACGCACATTGAAAAATCGTTTCGGCTCGACCAATGAACTGGGAATTTATGAAATGACCGGCGCTGGACTTCGCGAAGTGAGCAATCCATCTGAAATTCTGATCACTGCTCGCGAGGAACCGGTGAGCGGCGTTGCCATTGCGACGATGATGGAAGGGATCCGTCCGATGCTGATCGAGATCCAAACCTTGGTCAGCAGCGCTGTTTACGGAACCCCGCAACGCACTGCAACAGGATTTGACACAAAACGTTTATCCATGTTACTGGCAGTCTTGGAAAAAAGATGCGGATTCAAACTGGCGGCCAAAGATGTTTTCCTGAATATTGCCGGCGGAATAAAAGTAGAAGACCCTGCGTTGGATCTGGCTGTCATCTGTGCGGTGCTTTCTTCGAGTGAAGACATTCCCATCTCCCAGAAATTTTGCTTCTCTGCTGAAGTCGGTCTTAGCGGAGAGATCCGCCCCGTGAGCAGGATCGAAACACGGATTTCAGAAGCGGAAAAACTTGGCTTTGAGAATATTTTTATTTCCAAATACAATACAAAAGGTTTAAATCCGAAAAACTTCGGAATAAAGATCTCTGCCGTAGGTAAAGTTGAAGATGTATTTCGTGCTCTATTCGGATAAACAAGCTTGCTTTATTTCCTCCAGCAGGCTATACAACAATTTGATTTAGAATAAAATTTTATTTTTTGCAGAGTTTAATCAAAGAAATGCTGATCAAGGCCAGCAAACGATGCCCTCATCTTGCAAAAATGGACGAAAAAGTAAAAGATGAGATGGTAAACAAAACCATTCAAACTTTTGTCGTAAATTTAAAACAAAATAAAAACTTAATTTTAGAACCAAAAGAGGTCGTAGATAAATTCATGCGGTATGCACAGGCAAATTAGAATCGGATCCAGAGACAGCAACTTAGCTTTATGGCAGGCAAAATTCATTGAAAGTTTATTACAGCAACAAGGAATAAAAACTGAAATTATACTTGTTAAAAGTGAAGGCGATATAAATTTAACTTCCCCATTGTATGAAATGGGCGTTCAGGGAATCTTTACCAAAACACTTGACATTGCATTACTATCAAAGAAAATTGATATTGCTGTTCATTCACTAAAGGACGTTCCTACACAATTACCAAAGAACCTTAAAATTACAGCGATCCCAAAAAGGGCGAATGTAAAAGATGCGCTGGTTTATCAGGATCCGAACTTTAAGATCTCTGATAATGCCGGAATTACAATTGCCACCAGCAGTTTGAGAAGGAAAGCGCAATGGCTGAATAGATATCCGAAACATTCGATTGAATCCATTCGGGGTAATATCAATACAAGGTTAGAAAAGCTTAAAAATACGCCTCACTGGAATGCCGCATTATTTGCAGTTGCGGGTATTGACAGGATCGGGCTTGAAGTTCCCAATAAAAAAGAATTGGACTGGATGTTACCTGCACCGGCCCAGGGCGCATTGGCAGTAGTATGCAGGGAAGATGATCCCGAGACAGATTCCATTTGCAAAACGCTCAATCATTTTGAAACGGCAACATGTACAGGAATAGAAAGATCTTTTTTAAGAAATCTTAAAGGCGGTTGCTCTATACCCATTGCTGCTTTGGCAATCGTTGATAAGAATACCATTCGTTTCAAAGGAAATATTCTATCGCTGGATGGAGTCAGAAAAGTTGAAATAGAAATGGAGTTTTCAATCGGGAATTTTGAGAATGCCGGAAAACTAGCTGCTTTGAAATTGCTGGAGAGCGGTGGAGATAAAATAGCGCAGGAATTGAAGAGTTTTATGACTGAGTAAGGTCATGTTAACATTTTCTTGTGCCTGAAGATAGATTAAAGTTTAGAATTGAATCTTATCATTTCTAACATCCTGAATAAAGAAAAATAAAATTATGCAGAATGATTCCTTGTTTATAAAAGCTTTAAAAGGTGAAAATGTGGAGAGACCGCCGGTGTGGATGATGCGGCAGGCGGGCAGGTATTTACCGGAGTACATTGCGCTTAGAAACAAATACGATTTCTTCACACGCGTACAAACTCCTGAACTGGCTTGTGAGATCACCATTCAACCTGTTGATCATATTGGAGTTGATGCCGCGATTTTATTTTCTGATATTTTGGTAATTCCACTGGCAATGGGTGTTGAAGTGCAGTTCATTGAACATAAAGGCCCGATTTTACCAAAGACAATAACAACTCAAAAAGATGTTGATGGTTTAATTATCGAAGAAAATGCAATTGCAACTTTGGAATACGTAAGCAAAGCGATCAAACTGATCAAGACAGAATTGAATAACCGCGTACCGCTCATCGGATTTGCAGGAGCGCCTTTTACAATACTTTGCTATTTGGTTGAAGGTAAAGGCAGTAAAAATTTTGATACTGCAAAACAGTTTTGTTTTACCCAACCGAAATTAGCGCATCAATTATTAAATAAAATCACCGATGTCACGATTGCGTATCTGCAGGCACAAGTCAAATCAGGAGCTGATGCTGTACAGATTTTTGACAGCTGGAGCGGTTTGCTGGGTCCAAAAGAGTTCAACGAATTCTCTCTCCCCTATCTAAATAGGGTCGCCGATAGTTTAAGCCAAATAGTTCCGGTAATTTTATTCCCAAAAGGAAGCTGGTATGCATTGGAAGAACTTAGCAAATCGACTGCTTCTGCTATAGGCATTGATTGGTGTATTGCTCCGAAAGTCGCCCGAGCAACGACACAGAACAAAAAAACCTTACAAGGCAATTTTGATCCATGCAGGCTTCTGCTGCCTGTCCCTCAAATCCAGAAAGAAGTAAAAGAAATGATCGATGCGTTCGGCAAAAATAAATACATTGCTAACTTAGGTCACGGCATATTGCCAAATATACCCGTTGAAAATGCCAAAGCATTTGTGGATGCAGTAAAAAATTATAAATCAACTTAAAAATAAAATACATGGACGAAGCAATATTGCCTTTACTTAATAAATACGATCTTCCTTTGCCAAGATACACCAGCTATCCAACTGTACCTTATTGGGAAAAAGAAAGCATCACAATCGAAAAATGGAAAAAGGAGGTAATTGATACGTTCAAAAAAGAAAACGGCGAGCTAAGTATTTATATTCATTTGCCATTCTGTGAAAACCTTTGCACTTTCTGCGCCTGCAATAAACGCATTACAACTAACCATAAAGTTGAAGAGCCTTACCTGGTAAGCGTGTTAAAAGAATGGGAAATGTATCGTTCCCTCTTACCTTCGGAACCGGTTATTCGCGAGATACATCTTGGCGGCGGAACACCCACTTTCTTTAGTCCTGAAAATTTAGTAAAGCTGATAAACGGAATTACTAAAAATTCAAAGGTTTCATCCGATCATGAATTCAGTATTGAAGTACATCCTAACTTTACAAAAGAAGAACATCTGAAACAACTGGCATCGGTCGGTTTTAACCGCATAAGTTTAGGCGTTCAGGATTTTGATCCGGCTGTTCAGTATATTATAAACCGTATTCAGTCGTTTGAAAAAACAAAAGAAGTAACAGAATGGGCCCGGAAACATGGATATAACAGCATTAATATTGATTTAATATACGGATTGCCGAAACAAACTGTAGACAGCATTGATTTCACCATAAAAAAAATAAAAGACCTAAAACCCGATCGGATCGCATTTTATTCCTATGCCTTTGTACCCTGGAAAAGCAAAGCCCAAAGAAGATACACAAAAGCGGATCTTCCTCAAGCAAACGAAAAATGGAAGATGTATCAATTAGGGAAAACATTGTTGACTGCACAAGGATACAAAGCAATCGGGATGGATCATTTTGCTTTGCCAAACGATAAACTCTTTGACGCGGTTTCTAATGGTACGATGCACCGGAACTTTATGGGCTATTCCACTACACAAACAAAATTAATCATCGCCTTAGGAGCATCAAGCATCAGCGATGCATGGACCGCCTTTATTCAAAATGAAGAAGAAGTAGAACTGTATCAGGAAAAAATATCCCAAGGGCAATTCCCGATAAAGAACGGGCATTTGTTAACGGCTGAAGACTTAATTATTCGAAAAAACATCCTTGACCTGATGTGCAGGGGAAATACAACGATTGATGAAAAAACCTTTGACCCCGGCTTGCTAAAAAACAGTATGACTGAACTTTCCCTGCTTGAAAAAGACGGATTAGTAAAATTGAAAAACAATCTTATTTCGGTTACAGAAAAAGGAAGTTTATTTATTCGCAATATCAGCTCAACACTTGATGCGAGAATGCGAAGGAAACAAAAAGAAGGAAACGTATTCAGCAAATCAATTTAAGGCCAACATAACATTGTATTTTCAAACTATTTTAAAACTTTATAAAAGTAAAAATCGATCCAAACAACGTAATAATATTAGAAACTATGATATTGATTTGCATTTGTTTTTCATGAATTATTAGATTTGTCATGTATACATACCCTTAAATGGCATCCACTTCCAGAAATACCACCTTTTCTTGTTTTAGTTCATTACTAATTACCTTTTTAGTTATTCCTACCAGCCCTGCTCAAGAGATTCCGCAAAAAAAGTCTTCAACTAGTCTTGAAAAAGCAGAAATTAAATGGATAGGGCAATGGCCTTCA
>JAHEYJ010000140.1:1054-8571 GCA_023251675.1 Bacteroidota bacterium | reverse complement strand
GCAGCCATAACCCAGTTCCACACTTTGGTTGACGTGATAATCCAGGTTCCATGCGCCGGAAGAGAACATGAGCACATCCAGGTCGCCGTCGCCGTCAATATCTTCAATGGCAGGCAGCCCGATCGGCGTAACATAGATCGCAAAAATGCCCGGGTAATCCGACTGAAGAAATTCTTTCTCAAGCGTGAATTGAAGTGTGGTTGCTGTTGACGTGTTTTTATAAACCCGGATCCGGTTCGGATATAAATAATTGAAAGTGAAAATATCTTCTTTCCCGTCGCAGTTATAATCGGCCAGCAGCATCCAGTTCTCGATATGCGGAAAATACTTTTCGTATTGCGGGGCGTAGACATAATCCACTTGCCCGGCCGTTCCGTTGTTGATGAATGTGTTCAGTTTGTTTCCGGTTCGGTCAAAAGCAACGAGGTCTTTTATGCCGTCAAAGTTCAGATCGATATCGGAGAACTGGCAATGATTCAGTCCTCCCATCCACGGCATCTTCAGCAAGAGGTTGTTTTCTTTTACGGGGATGGTATCGGTACGGGAATAATGCTGGGCAAGTAAAAAGGCAGAAGGCAGAAGGCAGAAGGAAAAAGCCAAACAACAGAATTTTATCTTCATAGAACGAAGATAGAGATTAAAAAGAAAACGGTTAAGAGAAGAAAGGAAGCATAAATTTCTATCGTATCCTACGGCCCTACCGGAACGTCGGCTGTAATGACGGCTGTTTTTGAACTTAGTTTAGCAGCCACACCGCCGGTAACGGTTTGGACAAGGGTGCTGTCAAATCCGACGGCAAATAAATAATAATCGCCTTTCTTCAAGTCATTGAATTCAAATGCGGCGGATGAATTTGCGTTGACACTCGCATCGTAATACGTAATATTACTGCCGGGAGATTGAGTGGCTCCGTATTTAATATAGACAACGGCTCCGGGTACAGGCGTAGAGTTCATCATGACCCTTCCTTTAATAGTTGCTTTTCCTCCCGGGCCTTCTTTAGCACAAAAAGTAAGAAGTGATAAGGAAGAAGTCAGAAGGCAGAAGAGAAGCGTCTTTTTCATAAAACTAGTGCAAGTTTCAGTTGCTCCTACCAATTACGAATAAGAAACGAATTACGAATGAGTGCAAAAGGCCGGCTCTGTAGTTTATTCGTAATTCGGTCATTCGTTATTCGTAGTGTTAATTATTTTACAATAATAATCTTTTTGAATGAACTGACATTCTTTGTTTTTAATGAACAGGTGTAAACACCGTTGGGCAGCTGCAGTGATATTCTTGATTCGGAATTCCTGATCAAATACGAAGCGACGGTTTCTCCTATGGAATTATAAAGGGTCAGTTCGTATTTTTCATTTTGTTTGAACTGTGAAATGCTGATGTTGATATTTCCCGGCGATGGATTCGGATAGACAACAAAAGAATTGAGCGCGGATTTAACTTCATGAACAAAAACCGTCGACGTGTCGCCCATGTAAATGGCAACGCCGCCGCAGGAATTTCCGATCACCAGGTCCATTCTGCCATCGTTATTAATATCGCTTCCGTTCACTGCCATCCGTGTTCCTTCCCATATCTTCTGGTACATGGAATCAACAACGGTAAAATGTCCGCCCAGGTTTCCGTCAATATTTTTATAATACCAGATCCAGTTCATTTTGTTGTTGTTCTGCCGGTTGGCTTCGCTTCCAACAATTAGTCGGTATGATCCGGCGCTGTCAAACATAAAAGGAATGCTGTAACCGGTGCAGCAGGGTTTCAGAACGTCAACACCGCCCAGGGTATCCGTTACATGCTGGAAAGACGGTGAAGTTGTTGTTCCTATGTTATGAAAATAGTTGACGTTGCCGGCCTGCTCTCCAATGATCAGGTCTAATTTTCCGTCGCGGTCCACATCGATCAGCTGCGGTGTTGAATATTTGCCTACATCAATCGGGACGCCGTTGTTGTCGGTATAATTTTGCTGTGCGAGAGTGAAATTGCAAGGGTTTCCCGCTCCGCCGTTGTTTTTAAAGTAATGGATGTAGCCGTCAAAATCTCCCGTCATCATATCCGGATCGCCATCTCCGTCAATGTCTCCAAAGGTGAGATGCTTTGATTTTATTCCGGGAAGCTGGGAGGAAGTGTTTGCGTAATCAGTGCTGAAAAGATCAAACTTAGGCGACGAAGCAGTGCCGGTATTTTTATAAGCCCGGATCGTATAATTATAGGTATTGCTGCAGGAATCATTGCTCTCTGTATAGTTTGAAATGAGCAGATCGGTCAGGCCATCCTGGTTGAAATCAAAAAAGACAGGATCAGCACCTTCGCCCACATCGATCATTTCATTCTGGAATAAATTCCGGCTTTGCCGGCTGAATACAGGAACCGTATTGGTACCCACATTCTGATAATACCAGATGCTCGAATTGTTCACGGAAATGTTTGGCGCATTCGGCGCTACGATCAGATCCCGCTTGCCGTCGTTATTCAGATCAAGAAAATAGCCGCAGGTAAAAGAAGAAAAGTCGGCGGGGATATCATAGGATGGGAAAAGCGTATCTTTTGAGATCATGTCAGCCAAAGTGGATGATCCGCCATTGGTGAGTTTTATAAAATTACAACAGGCCAGTTGTCCAAGGATCACATCCATATCACCGTCGCCGTCTTCATCAAAACAAACAGAGCAGTTGCCTGCGTGCCGCGCACGTGCCACTTCGGATAAATAATCAGATCGTTTTTTTTCATAGGCATTCGAATCGGGGTGGGTGATCATACAACCGGCATTCAGATTTACTTTGCATCCCGAAGGGTTCTCATTGAAATTTCCCCAGCATCCGGGATTCATCTGAAAGATCAGGCTGTCATTTCCGTAAGAGAGTTCCAGGGATTTATTAATGTGCCACTCCAGGTAGATATTTGACATATCGAATGTAAGAATGTCAAGGTCGCCGTCTCCGTCAATATCATCAATGGTCGGCAGGTCAACCGGACTGATATAAAGATCGGACAGCGGATCGGAGGTGTTCGCCGGCGTGTAATCCGTTTGGATCATGGATGTTTGCAGCGTAAATTGAAGATGTCCGCCCGAAGAAATATTTCTCCATACTTTTATTCCGTTGTTATTAATGGAAGAGGTAAAAATATCGGGCAGGCCGTCGTTGTTGTA
This sequence comes from Bacteroidota bacterium, assembly GCA_023251675.1. Taxonomy (GTDB): domain Bacteria; phylum Bacteroidota; class Bacteroidia; order Palsa-948; family Palsa-948; genus Palsa-948. The sequence goes on along the minus strand of JAHEYJ010000140.1, from coordinate 5,423 downwards.
GTCGCGTATCAAGGCCCAGTCCTCCAGGTGGGGAAACATCGGAACATATTTGGAAGAAGAATCGACATAATCAACCGTGTTGGGTGTTCCTTTATTTATGTAAACAGAGATCTTAAAACCGGAACGGTCAAATACAAACAGGTCTTTTTTGCCGTCAAAGTTCACATCGATCTCAGAGAACTGGCAGAAGTTATGTCCTCCCACCCAGGGCATTTTAAGCAAATGGGTATTTTCAGTTACCGGGATCGTGTCAACGCGCCTGAACTGGGCATTTGAAAAAAGAGAAAAGGATAAAATAAAAAATGCAGCTCCTGCAAGAGAAGCTGCATTGTATCTTTTCTTTTTTGACATGGGTTCAATTGATATTCCAGGTCTCTCTTCCCCGGAGCAAAGCATCCAGGTCGCCATCACCTTTCTGTTTGATGACCGCATTGATCTGGTTCGCCATGGAAGTTTCGTAAGTCTCATGATGGTCTTCAATAAGGAAGATGCCGAATGGGCGGGGTAAATGTCCTTCTTTTTTCGGATCGTCAAAAAAACGGGTAAGCAAAGTTGCTTTCATTCCATCCCGTTCATCATGGATCCAGAGGTCATTTGCAGATACGTCCGCAACATTTACAATAACGGGTTTGAAGCCGTCCAGCTTTACACCTTTCTCATTGTTCGCTCCAAAGATAAGCGGCTTTCCGTGTTCCATGAAAAGGGTTTCATTTTTTTTGGTGGACTTCTCAGTAAAGATCTCAAAAGCTCCGTCATTGAACACATTGCAGTTCTGATAGATCTCTACGAAGGAAGTCCCTTTATGTTCATGTGCACGCTTCAGAATACCTCTGAGATGGACCGGGTCCCTGTCCATTGACCGCGCGATGAAAGTTCCTCCTGCGCCAAGCACTAATGCAAGCGGGTTGAACGGACGGTCGATCGATCCATATGGAGAAGACTTGGTCATCTGGCCTTCGTGAGAAGTAGGGGAGTACTGACCCTTGGTCAGTCCGTAAATTTCATTGTTGAAAAGCAGAACATTGATGTCAAGGTTCCTGCGCAAAAGATGAATGGTATGATTTCCTCCTATGGAAAGGCAGTCGCCGTCGCCGGTCACAACCCAAACGCTGAGATCTGGTCGGGAAGCTTTTAATCCGGAAGCAATAGCGGTTGCACGTCCGTGAATGCTGTGCAAGCCGTACGTATCCATGTAATATGGAAAACGGGAAGAGCATCCGATCCCTGCGACAAAGGCAATATTCTCGCGGGGAATGCCGAGGTCGGGCATTACTGTTTGTACTTGTTTGAGGATCGAATAATCTCCGCAGCCCGGGCACCAGCGTACTTCCTGGTCGCTGGAAAAATCTTTTGCAGTGGGTTTGTCGGTAAGGGTAACTATTGAGGATGACATATTAGATTGCTTGATTAATAGAATTTATTTTGCCAGTTCTTCGATCTTTGCTTTCAGTTCTCCGGAAGAAAAAGGAACGCCTTTTATTTTGTTGAAGTTGACGGTGTTGATAAGGAATTTATCGCGGATGACCTTTGAGAACTGCCCGTTGTTTATTTCCGGCATGAGCACTTTGTCAAAGTTCTTCAGGATCTTTCCGAGATTTCTTGGAAGCGGATTCATGTATTTCACATGCGCATGTGAAACATCAATGCCATTTGCGATGCATTCGATAACCGCGGTCTTGATGGAGCCGTAGGTCGATCCCCATCCCAGAACAAGCACCTTTCCTTTTTCTTTTCCGTTGTCGATCTTCTGTTCAGGAATATAATTGGCAACGAGGTCCACTTTTTCCTGGCGAAGTTTTGTCATCAGTTCGTGGTTCTCCGGATCGTAAGAAATATTTCCGGTCTCGTTTTCTTTTTCAATTCCTCCGATACGGTGTTCGAGGTCTTTTGTTCCGGGAATGGCCCATGGACGGGCAAGTTTTTCATCGCGTTTGTAAGGATGAAATACTTCGATGGGGCCGGATTCACTTGCCATGACTGCATTTTTCTTTGTAGTAAAATTTACTTTTATATCAGGCAGGTCCTTTGAACTGGGGAACCGCCAGGGTTCAGCGCCGTTGGCAATATAACCATCCGTCAACAGGATCACGGGAACCATGTGTTCAAGCGATATGCGGCAGGCTTCAAATGCCATAGTGAAACAATCAGATGGAGAAGAAGCGGCAACAACAACGACAGGACATTCACCGTTCCTGCCGTAAAGTGCCTGAAGAAGGTCGGCCTGTTCGGTCTTTGTAGGAAGGCCGGTTGAAGGACCGCCGCGCTGTACGTTGATGATGACCAAAGGAATCTCGAGCATCACCGCAAGCCCGATCGCTTCCGTTTTCAAAGCAATGCCCGGACCGGATGAACCTGTAATTCCAAGATTGCCTCCGAAGGAAGCGCCTATTGCAGAACTTATCGCCGCGATCTCATCTTCTGCCTGGAAAGTTTTAACTCCAAAATTTTTATGTTTGGCCAGCTCGTGCAGAATATCGGATGCAGGAGTAATGGGATAGGTTCCGTAAAAAAGAGTGAGCCCTGATTTTTTTGCTGCAGCGATGAGCCCGATAGCCGTTGCCTGGTTGCCCATGATGCTGCGGTAAATGCCTTTAGGCATGGGAGCCGCTTTCACTTCGTAACGGGTGGTGAATGTTTCAGTCGTGTCACCGTAATTGTATCCGGCCCGCAGCACTTTTTCATTTAAGGTGATCAGCTCAGGACGTTTTTTGAATTGTTCCTTAAGAAACGAAATGGTCGGGTCCATGCTCCGGTCGTACATCCATAGGAGAAAACCGAGGACAAACATATTTTTTGAACGATCGATCTCTTTTGTTCCCAGCCCGGAGTCGGCGAGGCAGGCGCGGGTAAGCTTGGTAACCTCAATTTCGTAGATCGTAAATTTATCAAGCGAGCCGTCCTTCAATGGATTAACTCCCTTCGGATATTTGGCAAGTTCCAGGTTTTTCGCGCCAAAACCTTCCGTGTTGGCGATGATAATTCCGCCCGGACGCAGCGCTTTGATATTGGCTTTTAGTGCGGCAGCGTTCATCACAACCAGCACATCCGAAAGGTCTCCTGCGGTATAAATATTTACACTTCCCAGGTGAAGCTGATAACCGGAAACGCCGGCAAGGGTTCCCTGGGGAGCACGAATTTCGGCTGGATAATTCGGAAAGGTGCTGATATCGTTTCCAAGCAAGGCGCTGGTATTGGTGAACTGCGTACCGGTAAGCTGAATACCGTCACCAGAGTCGCCGGCAAAGAGAATTACTGATTCTTTTAGTTCTTTTTTTACTCTTTGTTGAGTATTTTCATTTTTTATGGTGATCATATTTTTTATTATATCCATTAATAACCGGTAAAAGTAGTTAAATATATTTCAGGAATGCTTAAAAAGGTCAACAGGATATTAGCTGTAATAAGCTAGAATGTTCAAAAAATGAACTCTTGGAGGCTTCTGGTGAAATACTTAAACGGATGGATGAATAGCAGTATTTTCCTTCGGACGGTATATACTATCATATTATATAGGTTGTATTTAAAGCGGGTCCTGATGAAATGGGTGGAGCCGATAATTTGATTTCAATCCTGCGCGGACTGAAACGCCGTTGTTCAGAAAACTAAATTTAAAATAGAGCGAATACTAAATGCTTGTCGTGATTGCTCATCAACCCAATTTTGAATTCACGCGCGAATGAACGGGTGTCGTCATGAATGACGAGATCAAACGGCGTATTTATCAAACTCTTTATTGATAAAGGTGATGCGATCTGCAACAGGCATGCCGATGTTGTGCGCCCCGTATTCATCGTATCGCGGCGCATTTTTATTCTGATAGAACAAACCGATCGGGATACTGCCCGCCATTTCAGCATACTCGCGCCCTTTATTGATGTCGCCGGGATTATGCTGAATAATATTTTTGAAACCTTTCTCCGCCTTTTCATCCAGCTTGATTCCGTTTTCATGCGTGAGCAATGTTAACGCAGATTGATCGGCTATTGTTGTTTCATATAGATCCTGCATAAACTTGGGGCACCTTTGAAGCACTCTGACGAATGAAAACCCGGGATGCTCATATGCTGCTTTAATGGTTTCGAAAACATGGGCCGGCTTCCAATCCACCGTTTGTGCAACGAAAGAAACATTGGATACGCTAAGTGTTGTCTGGATCGGGTTGATCGGAGGCAATACCGAACCGTGAGGATGTGTATTCGATTTTGTTCCTTTGGTGCTGGTAGGGCTGGTCTGCTTTTTTGTAAGGCCATAAATGTTGTTGTCCAGCAGCAAAACGGTCATGTTCATATTATAACGAATGGCATGGATCCAATGGGCGGTGCCAATGGAACAACAATCGCCATCGCCGGTAACAACAAATACATTCAGA
>JAHEYJ010000140.1:0-1044 GCA_023251675.1 Bacteroidota bacterium | reverse complement strand
ATCCGGCCGGCGGAATTTAACTCCTTCCGCTACCGGGAATGCTCTTCCGTGCAAACCGTGGAAGCCGTACGTGTTCATGTAATGAGGAAAACGGCTGCTGCATCCAATGCCACTCACGAATACAGTTTTTTCAGGAACCAATTGTTTGTCCTTGCAAAGTTTTTGCACTGAATTGAGAATGCCGTTGTCTCCGCATCCGGGGCACCAGCGTGGAACGCCTTTTTTATAATCATCAAGTGAAAAAGGTTCTTCATCATGTGGCATGTCGCATGTATCCGATTTTGATTCGAGCATAACTATATTTTTTTAATTCTTAATTCTTCTTTTATGATTTCAAGCACTTTGCCCGGATTAATGGGCTGGCCAAGAACCGTGCTATAACAATCCACATCAGCAAGCGTATGTGCTCTGAGCAACGAGGCAAGTTGCGCGTATCGCCTGCTTTTTTTTGTAATAAGCGGATCGCCGATCGTATCACTGTAATTTAATTCAACCGTTTTTATTTTTTTAAACTTCTTGAATATTTCTTCTAATCCCGGCTCCATCGGGCTCAGGAAATGCAAATGCAAACTGCTTACTTTCATTCCGGATTTCCGGGCGGTTGCTACGGCTTCTTCAATGGCGCCTTTGGTAGAACCCCAGCCAACCAACAGCAGATCCCCGCTGTCAGCGCCATTTACTGCCGGTGGTTTTAATGTTTGCAATACGGCGGCGAGTTTTCTGCTTCTTGCCTCGCTTGACTTTTGATTTATTTCGGGCTCATAAGCAACTTTACTGTTATGGTCATGCGCTAATCCAGTCAGCGTGTACATGCCGTTTTTTTGTCCGGGAATCGGCCGTTTGCTGATTCCTGTTTCAGGGTCCCAATTGTAAGGACTGACATTTTTCTCCCACGGACTTTGGTCAATTGAAGGAGCAAACGATTCCGTATTTATTTTTGGACGGGGAAAAGGAGAAACTCCGGTAGCGAGGTTGGTATCGGACAGAATAAAGACAGGGCTGCGAAACCTCTCAGCAAGTTGGCGTGCCCTAATTACAAAATGA
>JAHEYJ010000139.1 GCA_023251675.1 Bacteroidota bacterium | reverse complement strand
CTATATTATACTGGTGTTAACCATAAAATAGGTGAAGTGCATGACGGCGCAGCTACCATGGACTGGATGGTCCAGGAGCAGGAGCGCGGAATCACTATCACATCGGCAGCAACTACCTGCTTTTGGAATTATCGTGGTAATAAATATAAGGTAAATATTATTGACACTCCCGGCCACGTGGATTTCACAGTAGAAGTGAACCGGTCTCTTCGTGTACTCGACGGGCTGGTTTTTTTGTTTTCTGCAGTGGATGGAGTTGAACCCCAATCTGAAACCAACTGGCGTCTTGCCAACAATTATAATGTAACCCGCATCTGTTTTGTAAACAAAATGGACCGTGCCGGAGCTGACTTCCTTAATGTATGTAAACAGGTAAAAGAAATGCTGGGCGGTAACGCTGTTCCTCTTCAGCTGCCCCTCGGATCGGAAGAAAAATTTCGTGGCGTGGTTGATCTTATTAACAATCGTGCTATCGAATGGAACGAAGCAGATAAAGGCATGACTTTCAAAGTAGTAGAGATTCCAGATGATATGAAAGATGAAGTATATCACTGGAGAGAAAAACTTCTTGAATCGGTTTCAGAATTTGATGACAAGATCATGGAGAAATTCTTCGCTGATCAGTCCACCATTACAGAAGATGAAGTTCTCACCGCTTTGCGCAAAGCAACCATTGCCGGAAAGATCATTCCGATGGTTTGCGGATCTGCATTCAAGAACAAAGGTGTTCAAACCATGCTTGACCTGGTGATGTCCATCATGCCATCCCCTCTTGATAAAGATAATATTCACGGGATCAATCCCGATACTGAATTGGAAGTTACCCGCAAGCCCGATGTGAAAGATCCTTTCACCGCCCTTGCGTTTAAAATTGCAACCGATCCTTTTGTAGGACGCCTGGCCTTCTTCCGCGCTTATTCAGGAAGACTGGATTCCGGTTCTTACGTATTAAATACACGTTCCGGCCAGAAAGAACGCATCTCCCGTATTTTCCAGATGCACGCCAATAAACAAAACCAGGTTCCATTTATTGAAGCCGGCGACATTGGCGCAGCTGTTGGATTCAAAGACATTAAGACAGGTGATACCCTTTGCGATGAGAACCATCCTATCATTCTCGAAGCAATGAACTTCCCTGAACCCGTTATCGGTATTGCCATCGAACCTAAAACGCAGGGCGACCTTGACAAACTGGGCACTTCTCTCGGAAAACTTTCAGAGGAAGATCCAACCTTTCGCGTTAAAACAGATGAGGAATCCGGTCAGACCATCATCAGCGGTATGGGCGAACTACACCTTGAAATTATTGTTGACCGTTTGAAGCGCGAGTTCAAAGTGGAGATCAACCAGGGCGCTCCTCAGGTTAACTATAAAGAATCTATCAACGGTACGATCGAACACCGTGAAGTGTATAAGAAACAAACCGGAGGCCGCGGTAAATTCGCCGACATTGAATTCACCGTTTCTCCTGTTGATGCAGAATTTGAACCGACAGAAAAGAATGGCGGATTGCAGTTTGAGAATGAAGTAACGGGCGGTAACATCCCGCGCGAATTTATTCCTGCTGTAGAAAAGGGATTCCGTGCTGCCATGGTGAACGGTGTACTTGCCGGCTACCCGATGCAGACAATGAAAATTGTTCTTTTAGACGGTTCTTACCACGATGTGGATTCCGATGCGCTTTCGTTCGAGATCTGCGCCCGCACCGCTTTCCGTGAAGCGCTTCCGAAAGCAAAACCCATCTTACTGGAGCCAATCATGAAAATGGAAGTGATCACTCCGGAGCAATACATGGGCGATGTGGTGGGTGACCTTAACCGCAGACGCGGCATCATTGAAGGAATGGATTCCAGGGCTAATGCTCAAGTGATCAAAGCAAAAGTTCCACTCGGAGAAATGTTCGGATACGTAACACAGTTAAGAACGCTTTCGTCAGGGCGCGCAACATCGACTATGGAATTTTCGCATTATGCAGAAACGCCAAAAAATATTTCTGAGGAAGTCGTAGCAAAAGCAAAAGGTAAAAGGGCAGAAAAAGTATAGATCAACGAAAAACGATCCCGATAGCTATCGGGATGAACGTACGAAACAAAAATAAAAAAATGTCACAACAGAAAATCAGAATCAAGCTTAAGTCGTACGACCATCATTTAGTTGATAAGTCGGCAGAGAAGATCGTGAAGACGGCAAAATCCACTGGCGCAGTTGTCAGCGGGCCAATTCCTCTTCCGACCAACAAACGCATTTACACCGTACTCCGTTCTCCGCACGTGAACAAGAAAGCGCGTGAGCAGTTCCAGCTTTGCACGTACAAACGCCTGCTTGATATTTACAGCACCAGCGCGCGCACGGTTGATGCACTCAGCAAGCTGGAATTACCCAGCGGCGTGGAAGTAGAGATCAAAGTATAAAGAAAAAGACACGAGAAATGAGAGGTGAGATTTAATACGCACTCATCACGATCATAAATAAAATAAAATAGAATATAGAAATGAGATAAAAGAAATGAAATGTCTGGCTGAAGCCAAACAACTCAAATCCCAAATCTCAAATCCCAAATCTAAATACTACAATGTCAGGATTACTCGGAAGAAAAATAGGAATGACGAACATGTTTGACGCATCAGGAAGATACGTTGCGTGCACTGTTCTTGAAGCGGGTCCTTGTGTTGTTACGCAAGTAAAAACAAAGGAAAAGGATGGATACGATTCTCTTCAGCTTGGATTTGCTGAAAGAAAAGAAAAGCATACGACCTCCGCCCAGGAAGGACATTTCAAAAAAGCCGGAACAACTCCCAAAAGAAAAATTGTGGAGTTCAGGGATTTTGAAGGCGAGAAAAAAGCCGGGGACACCATTACACTTGACATCTTCACTGAAGGTGAATACGTGGATGTGATCGGAACATCAAAAGGAAAAGGTTTCCAGGGCGTTGTAAAACGCCACCACTTCAGCGGCGTTGGAGCGATGGGCCATGGACAGCATGACCGTCAGCGTTCACCCGGATCCATCGGCGCTTCTTCCTTCCCTTCAAGGGTTTTGAAAGGCATGCGCATGGCAGGAAGAATGGGCGGCGATCGCGTTAAAGCCCGCAACCTGGAAGTATTGCGTTTAATTAAAGACAAAAATCTTCTGATTGTAAAAGGATCTGTTCCCGGAGCAAACGGAAGCTTTGTAATGATTCATAAATAAGAATGGTACGAATAACTAATAAAAACGAATTAACGAATAACAACTCATGTATTTTGTATTCTTTCGAATATTCGTTTTCATTCGCGATTCGCACAACAACAATAAATTTCAGAGCATAAACTTCAAAATAAAATGGAACTTACAGTTGTAAATATCAAAGGAGATAAAACAAAGCGCACCGTGTCTTTGCATGATTCCATTTTCGGAATCGAACCCAACGACCACGCGATTTATCTTGACGTGAAACAATTCCTCGCCAACCAGCGCCAGGGAACGCACAAAGCAAAACAGCGTAATGAGATTCACGGAAGTACGCGTAAACTCCATAAGCAGAAAGGCACCGGAGGTTCACGTAAAGGAGATATCAAGAGCCCTATCTTCCGCGGCGGCGGACGGATCTTCGGGCCGGAGCCAAGGGATTATTCTTTCAAACTGAATAAGAAAGTAAAACAACTTGCCCGTGCCAGCGCCCTTTCCTACAAAGCAAAAGGAAATGCGATCACCGTGCTTGAGGATTTCAATTTTGAAACACCCAAGACCAAGAATTATGTTGAACTGCTGAGCAATCTTGAAATGAACGATAAAAAAACATTGCTGGTCATTCACAATGACGACAAAAACATTGTTCTTTCGGCAAGAAACCTTCAATCCTCTAAAGTCACTTCGGCAAATGCATTGAATACCTACGACATCGTGAATGCCCATAACCTTCTTATGTCAGAAAGTTCACTGAAAACAATTGAAAGCATTTTATTGAACAGCGAAACTCCAGCAGAAGAGAAACCAAAGGCAAAAAAGGCGAAAGCAGAAGCAAAGCCCAAAAAGACAATAGCAAAGGCAAAAACAACGACTAAAGCGAAAGGAAAAAAATAAATAGACATGAGCTATGAGATAGGAGACAAAGTCTTAATCTCAAATCTCAGATCTCAAATCCGGAAAACATGAGCATCTACGTAAAACCAATCATCACCGAAAAATATGCCGCCAAGGGCGATGCTGCTGCGAAGAACAACGCAGGCAAAAGCCGCTATGCTTTTGTGGTGGAGAAAACCGCCAACAAAGTGGAAATTAAAAAAGCCATTGAAAAAGCGTACGGTGTAACAGTGGAGGAAGTGAACACCATGAACTACATCGGCAAATTAAAAATGAAATATACTCAGACCAAGATTATGACCGGCCTTGTAAAAAAAGCAAAGAAGGCCGTTGTAACTTTAAAAAAAGGAGACTCAATCGATTTCTACGGAAACATTTAATAAAGAAAAACCATGGGAGTAAGAAGATTCAGACCCCTCACACCGGGTCAACGGCATAAGGTAGCGAACGACAACAGCGATATCACCAAGCATACGCCGGAGAAGTCATTGCTGCGTCCTTCAAAAAGAAGCGGCGGAAGAAACCATACCGGAAAAATGACCATGCGCTATTTGGGCGGCGGTCATAAGAGACGCATGCGCCTGATCGATTTCAAAAGAGACAAACAGGATATTCCTGCTGTCGTAGTGGGAATTGAGTACGATCCGATGCGTACCGGACGCATTGCGCTGCTTCAATATAAAGACGGAGAGAAAAGATACATCCTCGCACCGCAAGGATTGCTGGCAGGACAAACCGTTGTTTCCGGAAAAAATGTGGCGCCTAACGTTGGCAATGCAATGCCCCTGTCAAATGTACCACTGGGAACCATCGTTCACAATATTGAACTGAACCCGGGCCAGGGAGGAAAATTCATCCGCAGCGCCGGTGCTTATGCACAGCTCACAGCGAAGGAAGGAAAGTTCGTAATTCTGAAAATGCCTTCAGGTGAAACCCGCATGGTATTGGCGGCCTGCATGGGAACCATCGGTTCCGTATCCAATACAGATCATATTCTTGAAGTACACGGTAAAGCCGGCCGTATCCGCTGGTTTGGAAGAAGATCACGTAACCGTGCTGTTGCCATGAATCCTGTCGATCACCCCATGGGCGGTGGAGAAGGAAGAGCATCCGGAGGCCATCCCCGTTCCAGAAACGGCCAGTTGGCAAAAGGATTAAAAACAAGAAAAAGAACAAAAGGTTCTAACCGGTATATAATTGAAAGAAGAACTAAAGGCTACGGCTCTAAATAATAATTCATAAAAAGTAAAACATGGCTCGTTCGTTAAAAAAAGGATTTTTTGTAGATTTCAAACTCAACAAAAGGGTTCATGAGATCACCGAAGGAAAAAAGAAATATGTGATCAAAACCTGGTCGCGCAGGTCCATGATCTCTCCGGAGTTTGTAGGGCTTACGTTTGCTGTTCATAACGGAAATAAATTCATCCCGGTTTATGTAACGGAAAACATGGTAGGCCATCGCCTCGGGGAATTTTCTCCAACGCGTACCTATAAAGGACATACCGGCCACGTGAAAGCAGATGCAAATCCAGCGCCTGCCGCCGCAACCGCTTCTGCCGAAAAAAAATAATGTATAATAAATAACACGCAAAGAAAATGGGAGTCCGTAAAAGAGAAATGGCAGAAGCCAGAAAAGAAGCAAACAAGTCGACTTATTTTGCGAAGCTGAACAACTATCCTACTTCGCCCCGTAAAATGCGCCTGCTTGCTGATCTAATCCGCAACATGCCGGTTGAAAAGGCATTGAACATTCTGCGCTTTCATACACAACATGCCTCCACTCCGCTTTCCAAGCTGGTGGTTTCAGCGGTAAAGAATTACGAAGCAAAGACCGGATTGCGCGCAGAAGACAGCGCTTTATTCATAAAAGAAATAAGAGTTGATTCCGCTCAGGTCCTCAAGCGCTTCCGTCCTGCTCCGCAAGGCCGCGCGTACCGGATCCGCAAGCGTTCAAATCACGTAACCGTAGTCGTTGACACAGTAAAAGTAGAACAACAATAAAATAATTAAATGGGACAAAAAGCAAATCCAATTGGTAATCGCCTCGGAATCATCCGCGGATGGGACTCTGCATGGTTTGGCGGAAGAAATTATGCTGACAAGCTGATCGAAGACGAACGTATCCGCAACTACCTGAAAGCGCGTTTACCGAAAAGCAGCATGTCGCGCATTGTGATCGAGCGTACACAGAAGCTGGTAACCGTTACCATCCATACCGCACGTCCGGGCATCATCATCGGAAAAGGCGGACAGGAAGTTGACAAACTGAAAGAAGAATTGAAAAAAATAACAGGGAAAGATATCCAGATAAATATTTTTGAAGTGAAACGCCCGGAAGTAGACGCACGCATTGTAGCAGACGGCATTGCCCGCCAGATCGAAGCGCGTATCTCTCACAAGCGTTGCATTAAAATGGCGATCGCCTCTGCCATGCGGATGGGAGCTGAAGGAATTAAAGTTCGTGCCGGCGGCCGTTTGGGCGGTGTGGAAATTGCACGCAGTGAAGAATTCAAAGAAGGAAGAACACCTTTACATACCCTTCGTGCGGACATCGATTTTGCAATTGCAGAAGCACACACTTCCATGGGAAGGATCGGGATCAAGGTTTGGATCTGCCGCGGTGAAGTTTTTGGAAAACGCGACCTCTCCCCTAATATTACCGACAGCCGTGACAAGAAAAAAGGAAAACGCAAAGACCGCGACCGTGACCGTGACAGCAGGAACGACCGTGGAGATAAAGGAAGACACAGAGACAACAGAAGATAATCAGAAATAGAAATAAGAAAACAACAATAAGAAATCACAATGTTACAGCCAAAGAAGACAACATTCAGGAAGATGCACAAAATGGTTCCGAGCGGAAACGCCCGCAGGGGAACTACACTGGCATTTGGTTCATTCGGCATCAAAGCAATGGAAACGGCCTGGGTAACTGCCCGCCAGATCGAAGCAGCCCGCGTTGCACTTACCCGTCATATTGGAAGAGATGCAAAAGTGTGGATCCGTATTTTTCCTGACAAACCCATCACCAAAAAACCGGCTGAGGTGCGTATGGGAAAAGGAAAAGGAAATCCGGAATACTGGGTGGCTGTAGTAAAAGCAGGAAGGGTGATGTTTGAAACAGAAGGAACAACACTTGAAGTAGCAAAAGAAGCCATGAAACTGGCAGGAGACAAACTCCCATGCCTTTCAAAATTTATTGTACGTAATGATATATAAGAATCAGAAGCAATAAAATACAGAATATGAAAAAAGCAGACCTATCACAACTCTCCACCGGCGACCTTAAGGACAAGCTGAAGGATGAAAGAGCTTCATTGGATAAAATGACGTTCACGCATGTCATTTCTCCTGTTGAAAGCCCGGCGCGCATCAGCCATTCCAGGAAGAATGTGGCCCGCATGATGACCGAACTTCGCAAAAGAGAATTAGCAGAACTTAAAAAATAATATTTCAGAAAATGGAATTAACCAGAACACGCAGAAAAGAAAAAGTGGGGCTCGTTACGAGCAACAAAATGACAAAAACAATTGTTGTTTCTGTTGAGCGCCAGATCAAGCACCCGAAATACGGAAAGTTCATCAGGCGCACGAGCAAGTTCATGGCGCACGATGAAAAAAACGAATCCAGCATCGGCGACACCGTACGTATTGCGGAAACACGCCCGATCAGCAAGAATAAATGCTGGAGGCTGGTGGAAGTAATTGAAAAAGCAAAATAATAAATATTAATACGAATAGCTATGATACGACAGGAATCAAGATTAGTTTGTGCTGACAACAGCGGGGCAAAAGAAGTGCTCTGCATCCGTATCCTTGGAAGCACGCGTAAAAGCGGCGCTTCGGTAGGAGACAAAATTGTTGTCGCGGTAAAGAAAGCATTGCCGGGCGGCGGAGTGAAAGATCACTCTGTTTCCAAGGCCGTGATCGTCCGCACAAAAAAAGAGATCCGCAGGCCGGATGGATCGTACATTCGTTTCGATGACAATGCGGCGGTACTTCTTAATGAAGTAGACGAACTGAAAGGCACCCGTATTTTCGGGCCGGTAGCAAGAGAGCTCCGCGACAAGCAGTTCATGAAGATCATTTCATTGGCTCCCGAAGTGTTATAAAAATAAAACAGGAAAAAATTAAATACGTCAGACAATGGCAAAGTTGAAAATAAAAAAAGGCGACACCGTAAAAGTGATCTCCGGTGACGACAAAGGAAAACAAGGAAGGGTTTTATGGGTTGACCGGGCTACGTTCCGCGCATTGGTAGAAGGCATCAACATGGCGACCAAACACACCCGCCCTACGGCGAAGAACACCAAAGGCGGCATCGTCCACCAGGAAGCTTCCGTTCATATTTCAAACCTGATGCTCGTAGATGCAAAAGGAAATGTGACCCGTGTAGGCAGAAGAATCGATGATGCGACAGGCAAACTGGTTCGCTTCTCAAAAAAATCGGATGAAAACATTAAAAACGTTAAACAGTAAGCAATCTTAAAATGGCAAAGCAAGAATCAAAGAAAAAGCCGGCAGAGAAAGCAGTTGAATCAGAAAAAAAATCTGTTCATTCTGCTGCGCCCA
>JAHEYJ010000138.1 GCA_023251675.1 Bacteroidota bacterium | reverse complement strand
AACTTGTGTCCGTCAGCTGACGGATATGAGTCCAACAAACTTCTAAAATTTAAAACCTGAATCCCATAAATGAAAAAAGCGACACATTTCTGTATCGCTTTTCCTTTGTAGCGGGGACAAGTCCCGATAGCTATCGGGACGAACTTGTGTCCGTCAGCTGACGGATATGAGTCCAACAAACTTCTAAAATTTAAAACCTGAATCCCATAAATGAAAAAAGCGACACATTTCTGTATCGCTTTTCCTTTGTAGCGGGGACAAGTCCCGATAGCTATCGGGACGAACTTGTGTCCGTCAGCTGACGGATATGAGTCCAACAAACTTCTAAAATTTAAAACCTGAATCCCATAAATGAAAAAAGCGACACATTTCTGTATCGCTTTTCCTTTGTAGCGGGGACAAGATTCGAACTTGTGACCTTTGGGTTATGAGCCCAACGAGCTACCCCTGCTCTACCCCGCAGTATTTTTATTTTTCAGATTCGAATTGATGTCCGCCCTGGCGGATGTAGCCTAACTTCGAACCTTTCTGCAGAACTGCCCTGCAATGTGTTGAGGACGCAAATATAAGTATTGTTTCCTCATAGCAAAGATAAATATTTTTGGCCATAAGGCAAAACAGATCCTTTTGCCGGCCAACCGGAGTGAAACACCGATGGGAATGGATTTTTACTTATGCCTTTTCTCCAGCACTTCGATGACCTCGCTGAGGGAAACATTTTTCGCCTCCAGGAGAATGAGGTAATGAAACAACAGGTCGGCAGCCTCGTTCCTGAAAAGATCCGTGTTATTATCTTTTGACTCGATGATCAGTTCGGTGGCTTCTTCTCCCACCTTCTGTGCAATTTTATTAATTCCCTCTTTGAAAAGCGATGCGGTATAGGATTTCTCTGAAGGATTGTTCCTCCGGTCCTTGATGATCTGCTGCAGCTTGGATAAAAAATCTCCGTTGTTCTTTTCATTGAAGCAGGTGTCGGCCCCGGTATGGCAGGCAGGCCCGGCCGGAATGGCTTTAATAAGAATTGTATCACTATCGCAGTCCAGCAGCATGCTTTTCACAACCAGAAAATTCCCGGACGTTTCTCCCTTGGTCCATAACCGGTTCTTGCTGCGGCTGAAAAACGTAACGCGGTTCTCTTTTCTCGTCTTCTCAAATGCCTCAGCGTTCATGTAACCAAGCATGAGAACCACATTCGTGTTTGCATCCTGGATGATGGCAGGGATCAGGTCTTGTTTTGAGAAATCAGGTTTCATATACTCTTTGTAAAGCACCAAAAATCAATTAATAAATTTTAAATAATCCCGATGGTCATCGGGACCAAAGTTCACTTATTGAGATTTTATATTTGTTATTTGTTTGTCCATTTGAAATTTGTAAATTGGAATTTATTTGGGGTTTGTATTTTGTTATTTGAAATTTATTCTGTCCCAATGTGTATCAGCGCATCTCCTTCGTTCACCACGGGTTTATTATTTATTCCAATTAGAAATCCGTCAGAAGGAGCAATTAACTGGCGTTCCATCTCCGCATAAGGAGAACTTACTTCGCCGATCACCTGGTCCTTCTCCACATAGGTCCCGAATTTTCTTGTCGTGCGGAACAACCCGGATATCCGTGCCCGTATCCATTTTGATCCGTTCAGTGTTATGCTTTGGGATTTAGGAGTAGAAACATCCAGCATCTTCAGGTTCTTCATCAGGCGGAGGCATCCGTTTATCCCCTCGGTAATTCCAATGTTATTGAACCGGTTAGATTCGCCGGATTCGAAAACCAATATTGATTTTCCAAGAGCAGCCGCTTCTTTACGAAGTGATTTTTCCCGGTAAGCCGAATTCAGAATGAACGGCGCGCCAAATGCTTTGGCAAGTTCCACGCTTTTAGGTTCGTTAAAAACACAGCGCACCTGCGGATAATTATTTATCTCGTTGCCGCCGGTATGAAAGTCCACCCCGAAATCGATCTGCGGAATTATTTTATGCATCGTGTCGTATGCGATCCGGCTCCCAAGCGATCCGCGTTTGGTTCCGGGGAAACAACGGTTCAGGTCCCTGCCGTCGGGAAGTTCACGGCTCCGGTTCAGGAATGAAACCACATTCACGATCGGGATCACCGTCACGCTTCCGCGCTGCAGGTGTTCAAAATATTTTTCTTTGAGAAGGTTGCGGATGATCTCTATGCCGTTGATCTCATCGCCGTGCATGCCGGCCATGAACAGAACGGAAGGCCCTTTTTTATGTGAACGGAAAACATGAACCGGAATTTCCATCTTCGCCCCCGTGGGCATATAATACACGTTGAGGCTCAGTTGGGTGTTCTCGCCCGGGCCGATGATGGTTCCGTTGATTCGCATAAAAAGAAGCACGAAGGTACAGAAAAAAAAAGGAAGGTTGGATCAGTCGATGTGCTCGTTCCGCTCCACGTACTGGATTATTTTACCTGCTATATCTTCTTTGGTAGCGGTCTCAATTCCTTCCAGGCCGGGTGAAGAATTGACCTCCATCACCAGCGGCCCGCGGTCCGACTGCAGCATATCCACCCCGGCAATTCCGAGCCCGAGCTTTTTGGCGGAACGGATGGCGGTTGCTTTCTCTTCCGGGGTCAATGTCATCGAGATGGCAGAACCGCCCCGGTGAAGGTTGGAACGGAAATCGCCTTCTACTCCCTGTCGTTTCATCGCCCCGACAATCTGCCCGTCCACCACGAACACACGAAGATCGGCGCTTTTTGATTCTTTGATAAATTCCTGTACCAACAGGTTCACTTTCACATTCAGAAACGCTTCGATCACCGATTTTGCAGAAGCCCTGGTTTCCGCCAGTATCACACCGATCCCCTGGGTTCCTTCAAGAAGTTTTATCACGCAGGGAACACCACCGGCCTGCTGGATCAGGTTATCTACATATTTAGTGTTCGAAGCAAAAGCGGTTTTCGGCATCCCAATACCGGCACGAGAAAGCAGCTGCAGGCTCCGGAGCTTGTCGCGCGAACGCACCAGCGCCTGTGATTCTACCGCCGTAAATATTTTCATCATCTCAAACTGGCGGAGCACCGCCGCTCCGTAAAACGTAACCGATGCGCCAATTCTCGGTATCACTGCATTCACGCCGGTCACTTCTTCTTCCCTGTAAAAGACATGCGGTTTGCTTTTTTCGATCACCAGCACGCACTTGGTATGGTCCAGCACCACCATTTCATGATGATGTTTGTTTCCCGCCTCAACAAGCCGGCGGGTGGAATAACTTTTTGGGTTTCTGGAAAGGATGACTATTTTCATAACACTACAAATTACGAATCCCGATAGCTATCGGGACCGAATTACGAATATTTTTTACGCCATGTAAGCTACAAAAGGGAAAGCAGTAAACTGCAAAAAAATGTTTTATTAAGGTTCGATGAGAAACAGTGGCTGGTCGTACTCAACCGGCGAAGCATCTTCAACCAGGATCTTTATGATCTTTCCTTCATGGTCGGATTCGATCTCGTTGAAAAGTTTCATCGCTTCGATAATGCATAATGTTTGTCCTTTTTTGATCTCTGTTCCAGCCCCTACAAAAGGAGGTTTATCAGGAGCGGATGAGCGATAAAACGTTCCGATCATCGGGGATTTTATAGTAATGTATTTTGATTCGTCGGCCGCAGCGGATGCGGCTTCTTTCTTTTTCTCTGCGGCTTTCTTTTCAGCCGCTTCGGAAACCGGAACAGAATGAACGGGCACTGCAACAGGTGACTGAACTACAATATGCTGCTGATGATCCCCTCCGTTCTTACCTGGCGCTTTGATGGTCAGTTTGAACCCTTTTATCTCATAAGTAACTTCGGTAGCCCCCGACTTTACCACAAACTTGATAAGCTCCTGTATTTCGGTTAATTTCATAGGTTCTTTATTAATGCAGCGCAAAGATAAAAGTATTTACATATCTCGAAAGCTTAGGTACAGATAACTGATAAGTACGGATTTACAGAGGGTTGATACCCATAAGCTCATTTTCAATCGATTTATCCTGGCCCTTCCAAATGGCTGTTGTCAGCACATCCGTATTCACCTGTAATCTGAACCTTTAAATATGAAGATTGCTTCTGAAAAGTTTCACAGCAATAGCCAGCAGCACCACTCCGAAAACCTTGCGAAGAATATTGATCCCGCCGATTCCAAGAAGTTTTTCGAGCCAGTGCATGTTCTTCAGCACCACATAAACAAAAATAAGGTTGATAAGGATGGCAACAATGATATTCTCCACGTCCTTGAATTCAGCGCGGATGGAAAGAAGGGTGGTTAACGTGCCGGTACCGGCAATAAGCGGAAAAGCGATCGGCACCACGCTGGCCGTTGCTGATGAATCGTCTTTAAAGAAACGCATGCCCAGGATCATCTCCAGCCCGATGAAGAAAAGGATGAGCGAACCGGCAATGGCAAAGTCGCTTACCGTGATACCGATGAGGTGAAGAATGCTTTCGCCCACGAACAGGAATACGATCATGATGCCGCCCGATACGATGGTAGCCTTGCCGCTTTCAATTTTTCCGACCCGGTTCTTCAGATCGATCAGCACCGGCAGCGAACCGATAATATCGATCACCGCAAACAGGATCATGGTGATGGTGAGAATATCCTTAACTGAAAAATTCATGGAGCGAAGGTAATAAAAGCAATTCTCCTGATTTATATAAGGAATGAATACTTCGATCCTATGTTCTGTATTAGCAACTGAACAGAGTATGTACATTTGCCGAACCGTACGCATATTCTGTTTTTGATCTTTTATGAAACCAACGACATCTATTTCACTTTTCATTCTGGTGTTTGCCGCTTTCGGCTGCCACTTATCCTCCAACAAGATCTTTAAGCTGAATGAAAAGGCAGTGAACATTAAACCCGAAGAAGAAAAGCCTCTGAAAGAACGTTTTAAGGAAATTGAAACAGCCTATCAGTTCAATGATTCAACCGGATGGGAATGTGCCAATTTCAATTTCAAGGAAAATCATGTTTCTGTCTGCGCGTATAACGACCGGGGATCCGATTCATCGATCACGCATTTTGCCTATGTAACGGCCGATGTAAACGGGACACCTATTGCCGATACCATTGACCAGAAACAGCCTGTTTACATATCTACCCTTAATATCTCCTTTGATATCTATAAAGATTATTTTTTCGTTGCATGGGTGGCAGAGAACCAGGAAAATAATATTCCCTCCTCTATTATCATTGAATGTTTTGATCTAAAAACAAAGAAAAAACTATTTCAGAAAAAAGTATTCGAGCAGCGGTGGGGGATCATCCGGCTTGCGATTTCATTCAATCCGTTTACCCATTCGGTCCTGTTCGCCTATAATGATCTGAGCGCTGCCGACAGCAAATACCTCTTTCTCGGAAGTCTTTCTTTAACTGAACTGGAAGGATTCAGTCCCGTTTTAAAACCTATTTCCGTTTTAAACCAGGATCCTTCTGAAAAAAGATTCCCGAAATTTCTCCGCACCGACACAACATTATACCTATATCATACGTCGGGTGACACATGGGGAGTGGAAGCGCATACCGGGCAACAGGGGCTCGGTATTTCGCGTATTGATAAAAACAATCTGCCGGCTGACTACAAAACACTTGCTGATAAAAATACGATCAACGAAGAAATATTGTTAGACAAAGACATCCTGTATTACCAGCTGGTGACCGGAACCAATTACGGCAGCTATGATATTAAAAAGATAGCCCTCAAAGATCTTGAACATGTTGAGTGAACCGACTGATTGTAATTATTAAAACCGTAATTAATTCCTATGCTTATTTCGAAACATTCCAAGGGTTATATAAAAATAAATGCCATTTTTGCAATCTGTTTGAATCTGTTTTTATCCGATTGAATCTGTATTTATGACACAAGAAGAGCTTTTTAAAAATATCATCTCCCACTGCAAAGAGTATGGATTTGTTTTCCCTTCTTCTGAAATTTACGACAACCTTGGCGCTGTTTACGATTACGGCCCTTACGGCGTGGAGCTGAAAAACAACATCCGCGAATACTGGTGGAAGTCGATGGTGCAGATGAACGATAACATCGTCGGACTGGATGCTGCGATCTTCATGCACCCTACGGTTTGGAAAGCCAGCGGACACGTGGACGCATTCAGCGATCCGCTCATTGACAATAAAGATTCCAAGAAAAGATACCGCGCCGATGTGCTGATCGAAGAATATGTGCAGAAGACGGAAGACAAGATCGAAAAGGAAATTGAAAAAGCGTCCAGGCGTTTCGGAGAGAAGTTCGATGAGAAAATGTACCGCCACACCAATCCGCGCGTGGTGGAATACCGTAAGAAAGTCGATGAGGTAAATGCCCGTATGAAATCCGCTTTGGAAAAAAACGACCTGGCGGAAGTGAAGCAGATCATCGTGGACTGCGAAATTGTTTGTCCTGTTTCCGGCTCTCGTAACTGGACGGACGTGCGCCAGTTCAATCTCATGTTCTCCACGCAGATGGGATCCGTAAGTGAAGATGCGAATACCATTTATCTCCGCCCCGAAACCGCACAGGGGATCTTTGTGAACTTCCTGAACGTACAGCGTTCGGCGCGGATGAAAATACCGTTCGGCATTGCCCAGACCGGAAAAGCCTTTCGCAACGAAATTGTCGCAAGGCAATTTTTATTCCGCATGCGGGAATTCGAGCAGATGGAAATGCAGTTCTTCGTCCGCCCCGGGGAAGAAATGCAATGGTACAATACCTGGAAAGAAAAACGATTGAAGTGGCACCTTGCTATGGGATTCGGCGCGGAGCGATACCGCTTTCACGATCATCTGAAACTGGCGCATTACGCTAACGCCGCCTGTGATATTGAATTTGCATTTCCATTCGGTTTCAAAGAGATCGAAGGCATTCACTCGCGGACGGATTTCGACCTGTCATCGCATGAAAAATTTTCCGGAAAGAAACTCCAGTATTTTGATCCTGAACTGAATAAGAATTACATTCCTTATGTAATTGAAACTTCCATCGGGCTGGACAGAATGTTCCTTGCCGTGCTGGCTTCCGCATTTGAAGTGGAAAAACTTGATTCCGCTGTCGCGGGAGAAGAAGGAACCGAACGAATTGTTTTACGCATCCCGCCGTCTCTTGCTCCCGTGAAAGTAGCGGTGTTCCCGCTGGTGAAAAAGGACGGACTTCCTGAAAAAGCGATGGACGTGTTCAACAACCTAAAAAATATCTGCCGCTGTTACTACGAAGAAAAAGATACAATCGGTAAACGTTACCGCCGGCAGGATGCCATCGGCACGCCGTTCTGCATCACCATCGATCATGAATCGCTGAAGGACAATTGTGTGACCATCCGCTACCGCGATACGATGAAGCAGGAACGAATCCCGATTGGAAAGGTCAGGGAGATCGTTGAGGAGAAAGTGGCATTGAGGAACCTGCTTTCATCGTTGTAAACTCATTCACATCTTTTAACAGACCCCTAAAATCATTTTCCTATTTATTCCTTATTATTGCGGTACGAATAACGAATGACAGCGAATATTCGAATAACCGCCATTCGTATATTCGTTCTCTTTCGCGTTTCGCACAATAAAACATATGCCCGACTCACTTGTAATTATTCCTACTTATAACGAAAAGGAGAACATCGAAAAGATGATCCGGAAAGTCTTTTCACTCTCCGTTCCTTTTCATGTTCTCATTGTTGATGACGGTTCACCCGATGGAACGGCAGCTATTGTAAAAAAGCTGATGAATGAGTTCACCGGAAAACTTTTCATTGAAGAACGGAATGGGAAGCAAGGCCTCGGCACAGCGTACATTCACGGATTCAACTGGGGGCTTGCAAGAGCTTATGAATATATTTTTGAGATGGATGCCGACTTCTCCCACAACCCGGAGGACCTGATCCGGCTTCGTGAAGCTTGTATGAAAGGAGCCGATGTGGCAGTAGGATCACGCTATACAAAAGGAGGAAAGGTAGAGAACTGGCCTGCCAACCGCGTGCTGATGTCGAAATATGCTTCTCTCTATGTGCAAATGATATTGTGGGTCAACATACACGACACTACAGCCGGCTTTAAATGTTACCGGAGACGGGTGCTGGAAGCAATTGATTTTTCAAAAATAAAATTCACCGGCTATGCTTTTCAGATAGAAATGAAGTATACTGCCTCACAGCTCGGTTTCAAAATAGTCGAGGTGCCCATTACATTTAAAGACCGCACCGAAGGCGTTTCAAAGATGAGCATGGGAATTTTCAAGGAAGCTTTCTGGGGCGTGCTCCAGATGAAATTCAAAAAAATAGAAAAGAGAAAAAAGATATGAGAAAAAAAATTATTCTGGCTATCGGCTGCTGCCTGGCGCTTACTTCTTCATTCGCCCAGCAAATCAGTACTGAAAAGATCAAACAGCATATAAAATTTCTTTCCAGTGATTCGATGAAAGGAAGAGAGACCGGCTCTCCTGAAGACCTGATCGCCGCCAATTATATCAGCAAACAGTTTGCTGAACTTCAACTTGAGTCTAAAGGGAACAACAACACCTATTTATTTCACTACCAGTTCAAAAAACCGGCCAGCCCGCATGATACCATTGGCGGGGAACCGGTCTCAACGCAGGATGTTGTCGGATACCTGGACAACAAAGCGGATTACACTGT
>JAHEYJ010000137.1 GCA_023251675.1 Bacteroidota bacterium | reverse complement strand
CAATTGTATAAGTGGTTCCGGTTGAATTATCCCGGATCAAAATATTTCCGGACAACGTTGAATATTCCACTTTGTTCCCGTCGGGCGACCATTGCGGATACGCATAGCCGCATTTGCCATCTGTAATTTGTTCAGCTTGTCCGCTTGCAAGGTCTATAATGAATAACTGGTCCTTATCGTTGTTGTAGATCACCTGGTTTCCGTCGGGAGAAATCGGGGCGAGGTTCGAATAAACACCCAGGTCAAAGGTCTGAACACTGTTGCTATCCGTAACTTTCAATTCATTGCCGATGGTGAACGCTATTTTTCCATTCGTGCTGAAACCGGGTTGTCCGCATAATTTTGTTGCCGCCGACAACTGCGAAATGCTTCCTGTAGCAAGATCATAAATTGCCGGAACCTGCGATCCATCCGTACTGATCTGTTTGAATCCTATTTTTGACCGGTCGGGAGAAACAGAAAAATATCTTCCGCAGCCGGGCGAGGAGAGAAGTTCTTTCAGTTCGTTGTTTTGAATTAAATAAATTGAATTGGAAAAATTATCAGTGGCAACTATTCCTGAAACGGTGCTTGTCGGGTGAATAAAATAACGATCCGTTTCGGCTTTGTAAGCATCCGTAGTTTTCTGGGCCTGGATGAACTGCAGCGAAAGAAACAAACAACAAATTGCAAAAATGAATTGCCTTTTCATGGTAGTGTATTTTGATTTTAGATTCCTGAAGCTGAAGACTCGCAACACTTGCCGGTCTGATCGGTGGCGATAGGGATCGATCAAAATCGGCCGTGTATCAACGCGAATTAAAGATACAAATAATCCTTACAATTGACTTGGCCTTCGCCGTGTACTAAAAATTTCCTTCTTAGTGCTTCTAAGTGGCCTACGTGCCTTAGTGGTGAAATATTTACCACTTAGACACTAAGTGCACGGAGATTCACTAAGAATACAAAAGGAGGATATTGTGTTCAAAGGGATTTCTGTCATACACCCGGTCTCGAAGTTACAGGCTGTGTACAAATAGTTACAACTTGACAAACCGGGAACTCCATGTTTTTCCTGATTGAGTGGAAAGTTTTACCAGGTAAACTCCTTTTGAAATAGCTCCGCTGGGAATTTCCAATAAAGTTTCTTTTCCGGAATACGATCGGGTGTAAATAACATTTCCGAGCATGCTGATCAGTTCAACCTTCACATCGGAAATGTTCTGAGCAGGAATGTTCACATAAATATCCTGGCCGGCTCCGGCGGGATTCGGATAAAGCAGAGCTGTTAGTTTGTTGTCATCGGTTTCTGCAATACCGGTTATAGCGGTTCCTTTCAGAAGGATGGCGGTGGTGGACAAAGCCGGAAGTGAAACAGTGAACGCGTTTGATGCGACTGTGGCCGATCCCGTTTGCAGCGCATTGTTTGTGTGCGAAACAAATGTTTCGGTGGAGGGAAGCCCGTTGAGCTGTTTTGAAGAATACGTTCCGTTGGCCACCGTGAAGTTGGCCAGGTTTACCGTGGTGTTGTGCGTTGCCGTCAAAGCGCGGTTCACCAGAACGACGGTCATGGAATCGCCGGCAGTATTAATAGAAGAATACGCCGATACATCCGTTTCGTTGCTGGAAACCGATTTCACACGCGTTGTTTTCGTATAGCGGCTGAACAGATGCAACGTTTCCCACATGCCGGGATACCAGTACCACGGAGTAAAAAACTCCACGCCGTTATCCGCAAACGTTCCAAGTATGGATGCATAACTGTTCGCCGTTACGCTGGCGCTGTTGTTCGTCAACCCGAATTCAGAGACTGCGCAGGTCACGCCATGGTTCGGGCCCATGTATTGCGTGAGCCATTTGTTCACTCTGCCGAAAACATATTCCTGTGTGATGGAATTATCCCATCCCGAAGGGCTGGTGGTCTTTACGCCGTTCGCTCCCGGATAAACGTACGTGGTGTCAAAGTAAACGCGGTGGCCTTGTACGATATCCGCGTTGTTCGATTCGCCGGGATAGCTATGAATATCGATCACATCCAGCAGGCGAACTCCCGAAGCGACCTGTTCTTCCGCGCAGCGCTTGATGAAGAATTCAAGCCATACATAACTGTTCGGCCCAACGGTGATCTTGTTGTTGTCCCAGCTGTACCATTGCCATTCCGATGCCGGCACCGGCCCGCAGAGTTTGATGTTCGGAAATTTTGCGCGCGCTTTTTTTGCGGCGGTGAAATAGAGTTGCATGAACGCTTCCGCGTTTGGCTGTGCCGGCATCACATCATCATGCGTGCTGTTCCAGAGATCCGGTTCATTATCCATGCTCCAGTATTTAATGTTGTTCTGGCTGTAGCCCAACCCGCCGGCGCCGAACCAATGATCGAGGAGCGCCACCGTAGAATCCGCTGTCCAGTTCTCCAGGTAGAGATTCGTATTTCCGTTGGTCGTTGCCGCGCATCCGCCTGCGCCGTTGACCACACCGCCTCCCGCCAGGTTCTGGCAGGTGCCGCTCCACCACGCCGAGCCGTTGTAAGCCCAGTCGTTAAAATTATTGGATGTGTTGGACGCCGCTTTTCCGATCAGCTGAAACGCCCACATGCCCTGAACACCCGGCAGACTATCCTGCAATTTCCTGGCGGCATAATCCCAGTTATGGGCGTAGATGTTATTGTACCAGTCGGGATGGCAGGATAATTTTAATCTCCAGTTGTATTTCGACGCGTTGTTGCCGCCGTTCTCGCGGGTGAACCGCAAGCCGGCTTCACGCATCAGCTTCCATTCAGCAGAAGTAGTGGGAGAACCCGCATCATCAGAAATATTATTGTTCTTTCCGTAGATATAAGGTGAAATGGGTCTATGTCCCTGGTAGGCATCTATCTGGACGGTTACGGCCTGGGCGGAAATGATCTGCAACCCGGATAAAGTGAAGAGAAAAAATAAAGTGTAAAGTTTTTTCATTGGAATTTGTTTTATGGAGGAACAATAGTAGGATATTTATAATACATTTCATAGGCCAAATTATCAACCCAAAAGTTATTTTTCCGACAACATGCGTCGGGAATGCGGAATCGTTCTGCCATCCTGTCCCTATTTTGATACTGGAATAACTTTTGAAAGTATATCTTCGCAAAAAATTTTAACTCAAAAACTATTTATCATGACAGAAGTATCAGAAAAGGGAAGTATTTCCATCCATACTGAAAACATTTTTCCCATCATCAAAAAATTCTTGTACAGCGACCACGAGATATTCCTTCGCGAACTGGTTTCCAACGCCGTGGACGCAACCCAAAAGCTGAAGAAGCTGAGCTCCATGGGCGAGTTCAAAGGCGAGATGGGCGATATCAAGATCGAAGTCAGTTTCGACAAAAAGAAAAAGACCATCACCGTCAGCGACAAAGGACTCGGCATGACGGGCGAAGAGATCAAGAAGTACATCAATCAAATTGCGTTTTCCGGCGCTACGGAATTCGTG
Organism: Bacteroidota bacterium; assembly: GCA_023251675.1. Classification (GTDB taxonomy): domain Bacteria; phylum Bacteroidota; class Bacteroidia; order Palsa-948; family Palsa-948; genus Palsa-948. Next base: position 5,227 of record JAHEYJ010000137.1, on the reverse strand, counting down.
GAGAAGTTCAAGGATAAAGCAGATGCCAAAGATATCATCGGGAAATTCGGACTTGGATTTTATTCCGCCTTCATGATCGCCGATGAAGTGGAAGTTATCTCGAAGTCTTACAAAGAAAATACGGATGCCGCCCGCTGGACCTGCGACGGATCAACTGAATATGAACTGACAGGCGCAAAGAAAGATGACAGGGGCACAGAAGTAATTCTTCATGTGAACGCCGACTCGGAAGAATTCCTGGATGAGTTCCGTTTGAAAGGAATCCTTGAAAAGTACTGCAAGTTCCTGCCGGTAGAAATAAAATTCGGCACCAAACAGGAAAGCGTGGAAGACGGCGTGGACAAAGAAGGGAAAAAACAATTCAAGACCATTACCGTTGAGAACATCATCAACAACACCAACCCGCTGTGGGCAAAAGCGCCGGCCGGTTTAAAAGATGAAGATTACCTCGCTTTCTATAAAGAACTTTATCCGTTCAGCGAAGATCCGTTGTTCTGGATCCATCTCAACGTAGATTTTCCGTTCAGCCTCACCGGCATTCTTTATTTCCCGAAGGTGAAGAACGATTTTGAACTTCACAAGAACAAGATCCAGTTGTACTCGCGCCAGGTGTTCATTACCGATGAGGTGAAGAATGTGGTCCCTGATTTTCTCATGCTCCTGCACGGCGTCATTGACTCGCCCGATATCCCGCTGAACGTTTCGCGCAGCTACCTGCAGAGCGACAGCAACGTAAAAAAGATCAGCCAGCACATCAGCAAAAAAGTCGCGGATAAGCTGTACGAGCTATTCAAGAAAGACCGTCCGGATTTTGAAAAGAAGTGGGACGACATCAGCCTTTTTGTGAAGTACGGCATCATCAGCGATGAGAAATTTTACGAGCGCGCAAAAGATTTTACCCTGCTGAAGAATGTGGACAAGCAGTATTTCACGCTGGATGAATACAAAGAAAAAGTTGCTCCGGTGCAGACCGACAAGGAAAAGAGCCTCATGTACATCTATACCACCGATGCCGACAAGCAGGACAGTTTTATCCAGGCGGCAAAAGGAAAAGGATACGATGTGCTGCTGCTGGATGGCGTGCTGGACAATCATTTCATCAACACGCTCGAACAAAAATTTGAAAAGACAAGGATCAAACGCGTTGACAGCGAAACGACAGATAAGCTCATCGACCAGGACTTGAAACTGGAAAGTGTTTTGAGTAAAGAGGAACAGGAAAAAATAAAAACCATTTTCGAGAAGGCCATCAATAATAAGAACATGACCGTTGCGGTGGAGTCCCTTTCATCCAGCGACCTGCCTGTCGTGATCACCATCAGCGAGTGGATGCGCCGGATGAAAGACATGGCGAAGATGGGCGGAGGCGGAATGCCATTCATGGGAACCATGCCCGATAATTATAATGTAGCGGTGAACGGCAATCATCCCATCGCGCAGCGGGTGCTGAAAGCGGAAGGCGAAGAACTGCAGATCAAACTTGCCAAACAGGCATTTGACCTCGGCTTGTTATCGCAGAACATGCTCACCGGCGCCGACCTCACCAGTTTTATCAAGCGCAGTATTGAGTTGGTAGGGTAGGAGCATGGAAATTAGATGTTAGATGTTGGATATTAGATTTTAGTAAGAAGTTCTGGAAGTTTTTCCTCCGTCGCTTCTCGACCTGCCTGCCCGTGCCTCGCGGCAGGCGGGCGGCAAGGCAGGTACACCTCGTAAAACCTCGGCATCGAAGTGACGCACGTTTTTTCCTTATTCCTTATTCCTTATTCCTTATTCCTTATTCCTCCTCCCGCCCTCGTACAAAAAAAAATCCCTCTCCATATTTCAGGTGTATAGAATTTAAATTATCTTTGGCTTCAATCCCGTAGGCTAAGCACCAACGGGATAAAGCGGGCAATTCTTCATGCGGTTAATTGAACTCTCTCAGCAATGAGGGTATTTGATTTTGCACTGACACGAGGGATTGCTTTTTTTATTGATTTTTTTTAAACATTAAAATACGCTTACGACAACCCCGAAAACAATATATACTATGGCCGATCTATTCCCTGCTAACCCCCGGATCAAGGATGCAGATGCTGCCACAAGGCTTTTTAAGGAAAGCATGTCCGGATTTCTGACCTTGTTTGATAACAGCCCCGCCTGCATGAGCATGACCACACTCGGGAAAAGAGAATATGTGAAGGTCAATAAGCAATTCCTGGAGAAACTCGGATATGCGGAAAAAGAGGTCATCGGCCGGACCTCTGCCGCACTCGGCATCCTGGATGCGGCGGAAGCAATAAAAGTGGCCTCCATCCTGAAAGAAAAAGGCAGGCTGCAAAACGACATTGTTAAATGCACGGCAAAAGACGGAACAGAAGTGTACACCGTTTCCTGCATAGAAAAAATGGAATTTAACGGGGAGCATTACCTCGTGTCCTCCTTCCTGGATATTACAAAGATCATCGAACAGCAGCGCCTCATCGAACGGCAGCATAAAGAAATTCTTGAAAGCATCAATTATGCGCGCCATATTCAGAATGCCATATTCCCTACACAGGAACAAATAGAAGAAATACTTCCCGAATCGTTTGTGCTGGCGAAGCCCAAAAACATTGTAAGCGGGGATTTTTACTGGATAAAAAAACTCGGAAATAAGATATTTGTTGCGGCATGCGATTGCACCGGCCACGGCGTGCCGGGAGCCCTGATCAGCATCATCGGGTTTAAACTGCTGAGCAAGTTCATTACCGAATATGCATTCTCGAACCCGGCACAGATTTTAAACCAGCTGAACAAAGAGTTCTTTATAGCGGATAAAAAGACCGCTGAACATAGCTTCGAAATAAAAGACGGAATGGACATCGCCCTTCGCACCGTTGACAAAACAATCATGATGATGCGGTACGCCGGCGCTTATAACCCCATTTACCTGGTGCGTAAAGGCAAGCTCAGCCAATTGGCGGTGGATAAGATACCCATCCATCTTTTTTCCGATTACACCGGGCAGGAGTTTACGGATTATGAAATAAAAATTGAAAAAGGCGATTCCCTTTACCTGTTCAGCGATGGCTATGCCGACCAGTTTGGCGGGCCCAAACGGAAAAAGTTCAGGTACAAGGGATTCCAGGACCTGATCGTATCCATACACCACCTGCCCATGCACGCGCAGAAGAAGATTTTTGATAATACCATTGAAGAATGGAAGGACGAATCGGGAGAAGAACAAACGGACGATATACTCATTGTCGGGTTTAAGGTTTAGTACGATTCATAATAATCTGAACGGATGATCCATATTCTCAACAAAACCCCTAATATAAAACACCATGATCGAAAATTTCAACTACGGCCATCAGGACAACAGCACGCTGGACAATTTAATGGAAGGATTTCAATTGATCGGTTTTGACTGGCGTTATATTTATGTCAACCAATCCATTGTTAAACAAAGTAAATATTCCTCCAAAGAAGACCTGCTGGGATACACCATGATGGAGAAATATCCCGGCATTGAAAACACGGAGCTCTTCAAAATTTTGCGGCAATGCATGAGTGGCCTGGTTGCAAAAAATATGGAAAACGAATTTACATTTCCCGACCGTTCACAAGGCTGGTTTGAGCTCAGGATCCAGCCGGTGCCAAAAGGAATATTCATTCTTTCCATGGACATTTCCGAACGGAAAAAAGCGGAACGGGCAAAAGAAGAACACATCCGGGGCCTTGAAGAAATGATATTTATGACTTCGCATAAAGTAAGGCTGCCCGTTGCGCATATCCTGGGCATTGCGTCGCTGCTTGACAATTCCATTCTTTCGGCAGACGAAATAAACAAGGTTGCAGGTTATATGAAACAATCGGCCCTTTCGCTTGACGTATTTATAAAAGACCTGACGTTAATGATCCACGACCAGAAATTGAAAGCAGGAAGCAGAATTGCAGTATGATCCTGCTGTCCCGGTTGTTGCTGTCCGTTCGATGGCTGTCAGTTCGAGTAGGCACGCGCTTCGCGTGACGTATCGAGAACCTTTTTTAATTTACCCTCCGTCGCTTCTCGACCTGCCTGCCCATGCCTCGCGGCAGGCGGGCGGCAAGGCAGGTACACCTCGTAAAACCTCGGCACTCGAAGTGACGGTAAATGGCTGTGTCAGTTCGAGTAGGGATGATGCTTTGATCAGACCGTATCGAGAACCTTTCCTTCGCCACTTCTCGATACTTCGCCTTCGGCTCAACTCGAAGTGACACAATACTTTTCCTTATACCTTATACCCAATCCCCCTCGTACTAAAAAATATCCCTCCATTATTTCGATTTTATATTTATTGTTTTACATTTGTCCTCAAGCGGGCAATTTTCTTACGACGGATTGAACTAACACACTGCGGTGCGTGTGTTCAATGATGTGCTGAAAAAGAAAGTTGCCTTTTGCATTAAATGCAGTTTATGTAATGAGAAAACTTACCCTTTCGCTCGTACTATTAGGAATAGCATTCCATTCCTATGCGCTGAAAGGGCTTCTCGTTAAAACAATCAATTTTTCTTTTAAAGGCAAGTGCAGCAATACTACTGCAGTTAAATTACCAATAACTAATAACCAATAACTATAAAACAAGCTAACGGGCCTTGCAAAATGAAACATTATCGGATGTGCAAAAAGAGGAGCTGAAGAAAATTGTGAATGAATTAAAATAGAATGATCATGAAAACAAAATTATTCGCCAACGGACGAATCCTCGCTTTAGCGGGACTCATCTTATCAACTGCAATTTTCGGAATTATCCTTTTGGACTCCTTCGGAGCAAATGCGCAAGGCAACTGGACACAAAAAGCAAATTTTGGAGGAACGACAAGGTATGGAGCCGTTGGTTTTTCTATCGGCTCTAAAGGATATATTGGAACCGGCTATGATGGGTCAAACCGCCAGGATTTCTGGGAGTGGGATCAGGCTACCGATACTTGGACACAGAAGGCAAATTTTCAGGGAGCAGCAAGGAATGAGGCAGTTGGTTTTTCTATAGGCACCAAAGGATATATAGGTACGGGATGGGATGTAGGAACTCGTTATAAAGATTTTTGGGAGTGGAATCAGGCGACAAATATATGGATACGAAAAGCAGATTTTGGCGGAACAGAAAGAATGGCAGCAGTGGGTTTTTCAATTGGCGCCAAGGGTTATATTGGAACAGGAGATGATGGAACAGGGTCATACCAAAAAGATTTTTGGGAATGGGATCAGGCAACTGAT
>JAHEYJ010000136.1 GCA_023251675.1 Bacteroidota bacterium | reverse complement strand
CCCCGGAAGTGAAGAAAAGAATTTTTCCTTCCAGGTCTTCCAATTCCACACTTCCTTCCGGCAGACCGGATGACGTATTGAATTTGGTGTGCGAATAAGACTGGGTATCGTTATTTTTTCTGGCTCCTGTTGAATTATTTTTAAAACTGATCTTTATGACGCCGTTATCATGTCCCAGCCAGATATTTCCGTTTTTATCCTCCTCGATTGAACGAATGCTTTCTTTTATTTCAAGGATGCTTCCTTCGTCTATCCATTTGGATCCGTCAAAATAAATGGAGGCGAAGCCGTTGGGCAGTCCCAAAAATACCCGGGAGGAATCAAAAAGAGAACGGTGAATGATCCAGGGGCCGTAAGGGAAAAGAGAAGTTACTTTTTTCTCTGCGTCAATGGAATAGATATTTTCATTGGAGGCGATCAGCAGCGTGGAATATTTCCCTGAATGAAACGCAAGCAGGTCCCAGCACTCTTCATTGATGGAAGGTATTTTTTTAAAGGACGCTTCCGTAAGGGTTTTACCGTCTTCAATGCTTCCGGGGTTAAGATAAAAAACACCCTGCTTGGTTGTGGCAAAAAGAATATTTAAGTGGCGTGCAATCGCTTCCACCGTTCCTCCGGGACCGTTCTTGTCGGAAAAATAAGTGATGGGAGATTTAAGCGCAACGCGGGAAATTCCGTTGCTGAGCGCCAGCCATAAGTTGCCGGACGCATCAACATACTGCGAGTAAATTGTTTCATCCTGCAAGCCGATATCTTTATTCAGAAAGCTGACCAGTTTCCCGTTTCCATCTATAATAACAGCTCCTTTCGTAACGGTGGCAATAGAATATCCTTTATCTGTTTTTAACAAATGATAACTTAGGTTTTCGAGCAGGAAAGAATCAACCTGTGAGGGGAAATTCTTTAAAACAAACGAAGGAATGTTCGCGGTAAGCGATGGCTGTAATATGAACAGCCCTTTCTTTTTTGTGCAGATCAGAATATCATTGGAAGTGGCATAATCTTCTCCCCCCGGAAAAGGGATCATGGCATAAATGCTTTCCTCGGCGAAAAGATCACCGCCTTTCATAAGGGTCAGATTTTCGTCAACCATTTCAAGCAGGCCCACCTCTCTTTCCCTTACAAAGAGATGCCCGTTTATATAAAAGATCCGGTGAAATGATTTATCTGCATTCCAGACCTTCATTTTTTTTCCGTCCCACCTGAAAAGTTTGTTGTCCGACTGGAAATAGATTCCCTTGGTAGTCGCCTGCGTACACCAGATGTCGGAAAAGTCAAGGTCTTTTTTATCTACAAAAGGAAGAAGGGAAATATAACGGAGGTTACCGGAAGAATCCGGCTGAAGATACCCGAACTCGCCGGAAGATCCGACATAAATCTTTCTTTTGGCATCCATGGCCATGGAGCGGATGTTCGATTCATTCGCCACTTTCATCATCCGCCAGGTGACCCCGTCATATTCCAGGATTCCCTGGTTGTTTCCAAAATACATTACGCCCCGCCCATCCTGCATGATGGCCCAGTTTTGAGGCAGTGCACGGTATTCCTTGGTTGAAAAATTATAAAGAGGATAAAACCCTTTTTCGCCAATCGTTTCTTTATTTTCTTTTTTCTGGCTGTTAACCAGGAAAGGGAGAAACAGCAAGTAAAGGAAAAGGGGCAGGTGCTTGAATCTTAAAAAATGCATGTCGGCAAATATAGAAAAGTTGGTTCGTTTCAATCAACCTGTTAAGGATTTTTAAGAGATGAAGTTATCAAAAGAATATTAAATTTGCCACTCACAAAAAGCATTTTTTAAAATACAACCCATGAAAACTTCTAATTCAATTTTTTTCACTCTTTTTTTTGGTATTTCTCTTTGTGTTTTCGGCCAGCCAAACAAAGATGCGGTACTGATGACAATCGGTAACGATAAGGTTACCGTTGATGAGTTTCTCAGCGTTTATAAAAAGAACAATACAAAGGACGGCGGGGTAATAGATAAAAAGTCAATAGAAGAATACCTCGACTTATATACCGTCTTCCGCTTAAAGGTAAAAGAAGCGAAAGAACTGGGCATTGATACTACAAAATCTTTCAAAGATGAATTGGCCGGCTATAGGAAAACCCTTGCACAGCCTTACATGACAGAAAAAGATGCAATTGATAATTTGGTTAAAGAGGCTTATAACCGGATGCAGTGGGATATCCGAACCAGCCATATCCTGGTGAAAATGGATCCTAACGAAGATTCTACAGAAGCTTATACAAAGATCACGCTTATTAAGGATTTCATTAATGGTAAAGCCAATGCTGCAAATTTTAAAAAGTATGAGGCGATGGTAAAGGCAAACTTGAAAATATCGAAGACTTCACCTCCAAGTGATACGATGGCTGCTTTCAATAAGATCAACCCGCTCAAGAACATGATGAAACTTAAGAACCATGATTTTGCAACTGTCGCTAGTACTGTTTCTGATCACGGATCTAAAGCAAGCGGTGGAGATCTCGGCTATATGTCCGGGCTAACGCCCAATTATCCCTATGACTATGAAAATGCGGCTTTTAAAGCAAAGCCAGGTGAAGTGTATGGACCCTTCCGGACTTCAATGGGGTATCATCTTATTATTGTAACCGATAAACGGGCGCATAAAGAATATCATCTTGAACACCTGATGCTGCTTTTCAAAAAAGGAATGTCGCATGATGACTCATTGAAAATGAAAGCAAAGATCGATTCCATTTCAGGATTGATAAAGAAAGGAGAAAATTTCGAAGATCTGGTTAAAAAATTCTCTGATCATAGAGAAACCGCTAAGAAAGGCGGCGACATCGGATGGATTGCGCCCAGTTCCAACTTTCCTCCTGAGTTTAAAGTGGCGGCCCTTGCTTTAAAATCCAATGGATCCATTTCTGATCCGGTTAAAACTAAATTCGGATGGCACCTCATTAAAAGAATAGGCGATCGGGATCTGTCTCCATTCGATTCACTGAAGGCAGACCTTAAATCAAGAGTTCAAAAAGATCCAAGGGTCAGTGTGGCAAAAGAAATGATGATCGCCAAACTTAAAACACAGTATGGGTTTAAAGAGGCAATGCCGAAAAATATTTCTGACTTTTATGCGGTCGTAGACTCTACCTTGCCGCTCGGGATGTGGAAAGCGGAGAAAGCAAAAGCACTTTCAAAACCCATGTTCACCCTCTCCGATAAAACCTACTCACAGCAGGATTACGCAAAATATATGGAGAAGAACTTCAGGAGTGCGGGCCGTACAACGCCAAAAAGAATAGTGGATGCACTTTACAAACCCTTTGTTGATGAAACGGTAATGAGCACCCGTGAAGACCGGCTGGAACAGGATTATCCTGAATTTAAAACGTTAATGAATGAATACTCGGATGGAATTCTGTTATTTAATCTGACCGACCAAAAGGTTTGGTCAAAAGCAATTAAAGACACGACCGGCGCAAAAGAGTATTATGAAAAGAATAAAGACCATTTTTTATGGGAAGAGCGCCTGGATGCATCCATCTATACCTGTAAAGATGAAAAATCAGCAGAGAAGATCAAAAAGATGCTTAAAGCAAATAAAGCAGATAAAGATATCCTAGCAGCATTGAATAAAGACACGATCATCAATGTGTATATTGACGGGAAAACTATTTTCCTGAAAGGGGATAACGCGATGCTTGATAAAACAGGATGGACGCCCGGTATTACTGCAAATGAAACCACCAAAGGAAAAGTGGTCTTCGCCAACATCCGAAAAGTATTGAAGCCGACTCCAAAATCGTATGCAGAGGCACGCGGCCTTGTTACCAGCGAATACCAGACCTGGCTTGAAAAACAATGGATCGAATCATTGAAGAAAAAATACCCGGTCTCTGTAGACAGAAAGGTGTTTGATTCTATTCAATAATGATTCCCTCTTTTTCCAGAATTAGCAGAAGCAATCTCCTCAGGGATTGCTTCTTTTTTTTAGTTCTGTTGATTTCAGTATCGGTCAGTTCCTGCAATCATTCTTCTTCTGAAAATAAGAATGAAAAACCATTGGCCCGGGTGGGTGAGATGTACCTGTATCCTTCTGACCTGAAGAACGTAGCGCACGACAAGAGTGACAGTGTCCAGATCATACACAATTACATCAATAACTGGGTTCATGAAACCCTTTTGCTTCAGCAGGCAGAAAAAAACCTGATGGATGACCAGATAAAGTTCGACAAAATGGTTGAAGATTACAGGAAGTCACTTATTACCTATGAATATGAAAGTCACCTGGTGAAACAAAAACTGGATACCCTTGTGAATGAAGATGAAATTCAAAAGTACTATGAAGAAAATAAAGGTAATTTTGAACTGAAAGACAATATCATAAAAGTTATTTACGTTAAGGTGCGGAAGAACGCGCCCAAAGTTGAAAAAATAAATGACTGGTATAAATCCAACGAAGTAAAAGATAAAGATGCCTTAGCCGGTTATTGTCATCAGTATGCCGAAAATTTTTACCTGGATGATAATACGTGGCTCTTGTTTGATGATGTGCTGAAAGAAATACCCATGAAACTTTATGATAAAGAAGCCTTTCTTCAAAACAATCGCACTATTGAAACACAGGATTCAGCCTATTATTATTTTGTAAACATAAAAGGGTTTATGATAAAGAACAGTACATCTCCGTTGTCCTTTGAGAAGGATAATATTAAAAAGATCATTCTTAATAAGAGAAAAGTAGAGATGATAAAGAAAATGCGTGAAGACATATATAATGAAGGAATTAAAAATAAAACATTTGAAGTATATTAATATGAAATGTATAAGTTGTAAGCGAATAGGGAACAGGGTAATAAATTCCCTGCAAAAATTTATTTGTTCAAAATCCAATGCCTTGTACCTTTTGCCTTTTGCCTTTTACCTTCTGCCTTATACTTCTTTCTCCCAGCCCACACCGCTCGATGGAGTCGTGGCCATTGTTGGATCCAGCCCTATTCTGAAAAGCGAAGTGGAAGCCAAACGCAGCCAGTCAAAACTGGATTCAGTTCCTTTTAATGAATGCAAAGCCATTGAAGACCTGCTCTACCAGAAATTATTGTTTGCCCAGGCCATTAAAGACAGCGTTGAAGTAACTGAAGAACAGGTGGACGATGAACTGGACCGGCGTTTGCGGATGTGGATAGGCCAGATCGGTTCTGTAAAAGCATTTGAAGAGTTTTACGGAAAGAGCATCGAGAAATTTAAAGAAGAATTCCGTGATGAATTGAAAGAGGTTCTTCTTGTACAGAAAATGCAGGCGAAGATCACGGATGCGGTAACGGTTTCTCCTTCTGAGATCAAGGAATTTTTTGGATCCATTCCAAAGGACAGCATTCCGCTGATCAATGCGGAGATCGAAGTGGGACGAATTCTTAGAAAACCGAAAGTGAACCCGGAACTCAAGAAGTATGCAAAAGAGAAACTGGAAAAGATCCGCCAGGAAATAATTTCCGGCCAAAAAGAATTTTCCACTGCAGCCATATTGTATTCAGAAGATCCGGGTTCTGCTCCGCAGGGCGGTTTGTATAAAAATGTTCAGCGCGGCACCTTTGTTCCGGAATTCGACGCGGTGGCTTTCCGAAGCAAAGAAAAAGAAGTTTCTGAAATATTTGAAACGGAATACGGATATCATATCCTTATGGTAGAATCGAAGCGGGGAGAAGAAATAGATCTCCGGCATATTCTTATTGTGCCTCAGGCAGCGCCGGAGGATTTATTGAGAGGAAAAACATTCCTGGACAGCCTGGCCAATCTCATCCGAAAAGATTCCCTTACCGTGACCGAAGCCGCTTCCCGGTTTTCTGACGATGAAGAGACAAAAAATAATGGAGGATTGATAACGAATCCTTATACCGGAATGACAAAATTTGAATCCAGCCAGTTAAGCCAGATTGATCCTACGCTCATTTTTACAATTGATAAACTAAAGACAGGAGAACCCTCCGCACCGGTCATTACCCAGACCCGTGACGGGAAACAGGCCTATCATATTGTATTTGTGAAGAGCCGTACAGAACCGCACCGCGCCAATCTGAAAGAAGATTACCAGCGCATCCAGGAAGAAGCCCTGGCAGCTAAAAAAGAAAAAATCATTAATGACTGGATAAAAAAGAAGATCAGTACTACGTATATTCGTGTTTCAGATGAATATAAAAAATGTAAGTTTGATAATCCGTGGGTTAAATAAAATAGTTTATGATGAATTTCAGAGATGATGTTGAAGCGGTAAATGCCCTTCGTGACAAATACAAATTACTGACTTCTGAGATCGGTAAAATAATTATCGGCCAGAACGAAGTGGTGGAGGACGTGTTGATCTGTATATTAAGCAAAGGGCATTGCCTTTTAGTAGGCGTTCCCGGGCTGGCAAAAACGCTTTTAGTAAATACCATATCCCGAACACTTGGGCTTCAATACAGCAGGATCCAATTCACGCCCGACCTGATGCCTTCGGATATTATCGGTACGGAAATATTAGACGAGAACCGTCATTTTAAATTCGTGAAAGGCCCTTTGTTTGCAAATATCATTCTTGCCGACGAGATCAACCGCACGCCTCCAAAAACACAATCGGCGCTTCTTGAAGCCATGCAGGAGCGGTCCGTAACCACCGCCGGGAAACGTTATGAGTTAGGCAATCCTTTTTTCGTACTGGCCACGCAAAATCCCATAGAGCAGGAGGGAACCTATCCTTTACCCGAAGCACAGTTAGACCGTTTCATGTTCAATGTTTGGTTAACGTATCCGAAGTTTGAAGAGGAAATTACAGTTGTAAAAAATACAACATCCAATTACGAAGCTGAACTTAAAGTGATCATGAGCTCCGAAGAAATTGTTTTCTTTCAGGACCTGATCCGCAGAATCCCTGTTACCGACAACGTATTGCAATATGCTGTCAAGCTGGCTTCAAGCACTCGCCCTGAAAATCCGGATGCTCCTCAAATGGTTAAACAATACATCTCCTGGGGAGCAGGGCCGAGAGCGTCGCAGTTTCTTATTCTTGGTGCAAAGGCGCATGCCGTTATCCATGGAAAATTTTCGCCTGATATAGAAAACGTACGCGCTGTTGCTCCCGCCATTCTTCGCCATCGCATCGTGCGTAATTATAAAGCGGAAGCTGAAAATGTTTCTTCCGATGCGATCATTAAAGAATTGATGAAGTAAAATCGGCGAAGAGAACCTTCACAGGTACGATCAACCATAGCTTAGAGCGGGCCGGAACCGCAAAACATACTCGTATGATGAAAAGCATATTATTATTCCAATAAACATTTTACATTCACTTCTCAATTCTTACATACCCCTTGTAGTTTATGAAATGATTCACGCTTTAACATCACCTGCGCGGCCTCTCTTGCCCTTTAAATTGGGATATTCTCTCTCTCTCTCTCTCTCTCGTTACTTCGTAAATACTTTTTTAAAATATCTGAAAAGCCCTGTGTGCAAAAGTGTGCAGGGCTTTTGGCTTTTGCAATAATCATAAACAACTAAAACCAAAGAAAATGAAAAAGAAATTTTTTATTCTGGGAATAGCAGCGCTTCTGAGTACCGACTATGCAAAATCACAAGCATGTGGTACGGCTATTATGGGCCCCGCTTCTAACACTCCAAATCAAGTTCCTGTATTTTCCACTTCAGGTGGTTGCGTACTTAATGGGATTATTACTGACAACGCAACAAGTGTTGGTATTGGAACAACAAGTCCAAGTTCATGGGCTAAGCTTCATGTCGCAGGAGGAAGTATTTCACAGGCTCGTAATGAAATGTCAACGTGGCTTACGAATAATTCGGCAGGTGGAGAAACGGATTTCATGCACAATGCTTATTATTCTTCGGGATGGAAATATATATTAACTGATTTCGCCTCTCGTATGCAACAAGAAAATGGCAATATCCGTTTCTTTACCTCTGCTTCCGGATCAGCGAACAATACAATTACCTGGTCTGAAAAATTCACTGTGTTGCAGGGTGGCAATGTGGGCATAGGAACGACTTCGCCTGTTTCATTGCTTTCAAACACATCGACTTCTTTTTCTGGCGGGGGTGCTACAGATGGTTTTATGTGGCGTAGTTTGCAAAATGATTGGGCTGCTGTTATTGTTGCGGCTCCTGCTTCAGGTTCAGGATATGGTCTGCGATTACACACTAATGGAACCGCTGCAAGCGACTATCCTTTTATTGTAAGCTCCGGTTCGGGATCGGGAACAGTTAATTTTGCAATTACAGGACAAGGTAGGGTCGGCATCGGAACAACTTCGCCAAGTAAATCGTTAGATGTAAATGGCGATATTAACATTGCTCAAGGAAAAGCATATTATTTAGATAACAACAAAATATTATGGTACAACTCCTCAGAAACTACAAATATTTTTTGCGGTGTCGGGGCAGGTACAAATATCAGCACTGGTAACGGCAAGAACAATACTTTTATCGGTCATATGGCGGGAAACCAAACAAGGTTAAGCAAACGCAACACTGCCGTTGGTGATTCAGCCTATTATTCCAGCGAAACATATCCTATTGCCAACAGTGCCGAAAATGATAATACCGCAATTGGATATCATGCAATGAATAAATCCAACGGAGCGTATGAGAATACTGCTGTAGGATCTAAAGCATTGTATTCAAACGTCAATGGGATGGAAGAAACAGCAATTGGATTTCAGGCATTATATAATTGTGTAGG
>JAHEYJ010000135.1 GCA_023251675.1 Bacteroidota bacterium | reverse complement strand
TTGCCAGGAGTGTGGGAGAAGATATGAGAACCGTATTTGAAACGGTTCAACCCATTGCGTCGGTTACAATCAGAGTGTAACTGCCGGCAGGAAGTCCGGTAGCTGTTTGTGTTGTCTGAACCGGCGAGGAGTTCCATGAATAAGAATAGGAAGGCGTTCCGCCGGCGCCATTGGCCGTTGCGCTTCCGTTATTCCCTCCAAAACAGTTGACATTTATTACCTGCGAAAAGGAGTTTGAAAGCAGTGGAGGCTGGAAGATCTGTACCGTATTGGTGAGGGAACAACCCATTGCATCCGTTACGGTCACTGTATAATTCCCGGCGGTAAGCCCCGTTGCGCTTTGAGCCGTTTGAACCGGGGAAGTGCTCCAGGAATAAGTATAGGAAGGTGTTCCTCCTGAACCATTGGCCGTGGCACTGCCATTATTTCCTCCGAAACAATTTACATTAACAACAGCAGAAATGGAATTTGTCAGTAGGGGAGGCTGGGTGATGATAACTATATCCGATATGGAACAACCCATTGCATCGGTTACGATCACAGTGTAACTTCCGGCAGGAAGTCCGGATGCTGTTTGCGTTGTTTGAACGGGAGTAGTGTTCCATGAATATGTAAGAGGCGGTGTTCCCCCGGAAACATTTACAGTGGCGCTGCCTGTACTGTTTCCAAAACAATTCACATTGGTAGAAACATGACCTGTTAGTATCACCGGCGGTGAAGTAGTGATTACAACGGTTCCGCTTTTTGAACATCCGGAGGCGTCCGTTACTGTAACGGAATAGGTTCCGGCAGAAAGTCCGGTGGCGGTCTGAGTGGTTTGCGAACCGGGAGTCCATAAATAGGTAAAGGGAGCAGTCCCTCCGGATGGCACCGCAGTGGCCGTTCCGGCAATACCAGAACAAGGTGTTGAAGTGGAGGTGATATTTAAAGATGAAATTCCACCGTAGTTAACCGTTGCCGCAGACGAAACCGTGATGGGCCCGTTACAGGTGTTATTGACTACCGTTGCTGTGTACGTTGTTGTGGATGTGGGGCAAACGGTGATCGTTGGAGCAGAACCTATATTAATATTCGGAGGAGCATACCATGTTAAATTATATTGGGGCGTTCCGGTGGGTGTAAATCGCTGGCCGTCGTTTGTTACGACCCATTGTGCCGGATAATTTCTTCCCGGCACCGACACGGCCTGGGTTCCGGTTGCATTTTGTATGCCTTCAATGGCTGCACCTCCATTCCATGTGGTGCAGGTCGGATTGTTCTGAATATATACGTCAATAATATTGGTGGTTTCATACAATACAATTTGCCCGGTGAAGATCAGGCTGTTGCAGGAGAACATCGGGATCTGGTTCCACGAAATAACAAAAGCCCTGCAGGGAGCCGTTCCGTACGTGTTGAAATAAATATTTCCTCCAACACTTGGGTCAATATCGATCCACGGCCCCATAATGGAATTCAAAAGATCGGGTGGTGTGGAAGATGGAGTTGCGTTATTGATGGCCCATGTGTTGAAACCGCCTGCATTGGAAAGATCAAATGAAATCACAGCGTTCGAACCGATGATGCATTTGCTGTACGTAGCTCCGTAAAATTCAAAACAGAAAGGGAGGCTAACTGTATCGGACCATGTATCATCAATATTGACCAGCACGGGAGTCCCTGTAAAAGGAAAAGGAAAATAGGGCGTGGGCGCTACCGAATAAGAGGTGGTTGCCACCGTGCCCTGAACGGTTGCTGTCAGCGTGGTGCATCCGCTGCAAATGCTGACGCTTGCAGGAGCTACCGAAACGGTCGGGCAGGCAGGCTGGGAAAATAAGTCATAAGGAATAAGGTAAATGGAAATGAGGAAATACAAAAATGCTTTATACTTTATACTATTTGCCTTTTTCATCTGCTGAAGCAAAAATAAACAATTATAAAAGAATCTTTCCTGTCATCTCTTTCGGAATTTCCAGGCTCATCATTTTTAAAATAGTGGGAGCAATGTCTGCCAGTTTTCCGTCAGCGATCTTTTTATAATCCTTGTCGATAAGAATACACGGAACCGGGTTGGTTGTGTGAGCCGTATTGGGCGATCCATCCGGATTGATCATGAATTCGGCGTTGCCGTGGTCGGCTATGATGATGAATGAATATCCGTTTGCCAAACCTGCCTCGACGACCTTTTTGTTGCAGGCATCAACGGTTGTTATGGCTTTCTGTACAGCAGGAAAATTTCCGGTATGCCCGACCATGTCAGTATTGGCAAAGTTCAGGCAGATAAAATCCGCTTCTCCTTTTTTCATTTCATTCACTATCGCTTCTGTAACACCGGCTGCGCTCATTTCGGGCTGGAGGTCATACGTGGCTACCTTGGGCGATTGGATCATGATCCGTGTTTCGCCGTCAAATTCTTTTTCCCTTCCTCCGGAGAAGAAAAAAGTAACGTGCGGATATTTTTCTGTTTCAGAAATGCGAATCTGTTTTTTTCCGGCTTTGCTCAGCACTTCGCCAAGGGTCATGGATAAATTATCTTTTTCAAAGATCACGTGTATGTCTTTGAAAGTGTCATCGTACCGCGCCATGGTCACATAATGAAGCGGAATGGTTTTCATTCCCTGCTCAGGCATGTCTTTTTGAGTAAGCACGGTTGTGATCTCACGGCACCGGTCGGTACGGAAATTAAAACAAATCACCACATCGCCTGCATTTATTTTTCCGCCATCGCCAATGATACACGGTTTGATAAACTCATCCGTCACATTCTCTGCATACGAAGTTTTGACAGCATCCACTGCGTTTGTGAATTTTTTTCCGATCCCGTTCACCAGCATATCGTACGCAAGTTTGATCCTTTCCCAGCGCTTATCGCGGTCCATGGCGTAGTAGCGTCCGCAAACGGTTGCAACTTTGGCCTCACCCCCGGCCCCTCTCCCGGTGGAGAGGGGAGAAATTGCAAGGTGTTTCTCCAGATTCTGGATATGTTTCAACCCGCTTTTTGGATCGCAGTCGCGGCCATCCATAAACGCGTGAATGAAAACTTCCTTGATGTCATGTTCTTTGGCCAGGTCGCAAAGTTTGTACAAATGCTGCTCGTGTGAATGAATTCCTCCGGGAGAAAGAAGTCCCATGAAATGAAGCCTCCTCCCTTTCCCTCCCCCAAAAGGGGAGGGGAGTTTTGCGATTCGGAATGCTTCGAGCAAAACCGGGTTCGTGTCAATGGTTTTTTCCCGAATGGCTTTGTTGATCTTCACCAGGTCCTGGTAAACAATTTTTCCTGCGCCGATGTTCAGGTGGCCTACTTCTGAGTTTCCCATTTGCCCTTCCGGTAAACCTACATTTTCGCCATCGGTGAGGAGTTTTGAATGGGGATATGTTTTCAGCAAGTGATCATAGAAAGGAGTTTTGGAATTGGCGATGGCATCCGCTTTGGAACGGTCGCCGATTCCCCATCCGTCAAGAATGATGAGCGCTATTTTCTTTTTCATACTTTTTATTCTTTTATCTGCGCATACGATTTATTGCTGGTTTGAATTGGGGGATGTGAATATCACTTCAAATATACTTCCTCTCGGAGCATTGTCGTTTACCAGGATCCTTCCTCCGTGTTTTTCTGTAAGGTATTTTACAATGTACAGCCCCAGCCCGGTTCCCTTTGTTTTTCTCGTTTCCTCGTTTCCTATTCTGTAGAACTTGTTGAAGACGTTTTGCTTTTCTTTATCCGGAACACCTACGCCTTCATCCGAAACCGATAGTATTATTCCATTTCCAAGTTCTTGCAGCGAAATTTTAATCAATGAATTCTCCGGAGAATATTTTAATGCATTTTCAAAAAGATTCAGAAAGATAGAAGGGAAAATGGTTTTATCGATATTGAAAAATATATTCGGCTGAATATCAAGTATGATTTTCTGCTTTGGGCTGAATGCGCGAAGCGTCTGCTTCATGCTTTCCTCCAGAAATTCAGATAGGTTAACGTTTTCTTTATACAGTTCGAAGTTGGTATTATCGATCCTTGAAGTAAGGAGGATGTTTTCTACCAGCTTATGCAGCCGGTCCGTATCATTGATGGCATTGGTAAGGATCTCTTTTTGTTTTTCCTTTTCCAGGTCCCGCCTGAGAACGGTTTCCAGTGCAAGTTTGGTGGATGCGATGGGTGATTTAAGTTCATGGGTTACAGAAAGCAGGAAATTTTTCTGCAATTCGGCCAGCTTGGCTTCTTTAGTAAACGTATTTCTTACCTGGAAAAATGCAATCACAAGAAGGATCAGGAAAACCATTCCTTCCCCGGCGATCATCATTTTTTTAGCATGAAGTTTTTTCTCCAGTTCATTCCCATGTTCAATGATCAGCTGCGGGTCTTCGTGGTGAAGCAGGTTGATCTCGCTTTTCAGTTGATAGATCTCTTTATTGTGCTCGATCATCAGGTAGTTCCACCAGGCAAACTGGATCAGCACATAAGCGACAAGAAGGTAGAACAGGAAAAGAGGTTTTGACTTCAGCATGTGCAAGTTTACGAATTCTCCTCCCAAATAATACAAAGATTTACGATCACTTCTACGGCCTTCTGCATATCCTGAACCGACACCCATTCCTGTTTGGAATGGAAACCATGGCCGCCGGTAAAAATATTCGGGCAGGGAAGTCCCATGTACGAAAGCCGCGAACCGTCTGTTCCACCCCGGATGCTGGAACGTACCGGTTTGATTCCGCTTCTGCGGACCGCTTCAATGGCATGATCAACAACCTGAGGATATTTTTTCAGGATATTTTTCATATTCCGGTATTGCTCCTGCACTTCAAAATCAAATGAGCATTTTGAGTATTTTTTAAAAATCTTTTTTGTATGCTTCTTCAGAAAGGCTTCGTGTTTTTTTAATCCGCTTTCTGAAAAATCCCGGATAATGAATTTGATCGCCGTTTTTTCAATGGATCCGCTAATGGATATCGGATGAATAAATCCTTCCTTTTTATCGGTAGTTTCGGGAGATAATTTTTTCTTCGGGAGTTTTTCGATCAGTTCAGAAGCAATTTTAATTGCGCTTTGCATTTTTCCCTTTGCGAAACCGGGATGGGTACTGTAGCCGTTTAGGGTGATCGTGACCGCATCAGCAGAAAAAGTTTCATCTTCTAAATGCCCAAGGGTTTCTCCATCAATCGTATAGGCGAACGCAGCGCCCAGTTTCTTCAGGTCGGCTTTGTCAACGCCTCTTCCTATTTCTTCATCGGGAGTGAAGAGAATTTTTATTGTTCCGTGTTTGATCTCCGGGTTCCTGATCAAATGATGAATGGCATCTATGATCTCCGCAATCCCGGCTTTGTTATCGGCTCCAAGAAGCGTGGTGCCGTCAGCCGTGATGACTTCGTTTCCTGTCTGATTAAGAAGTTCAGGATGATCTTTTGTAGTAAGAACAACTTTTTGCCCGTCAGAAGAAGCAGGAAGAGAAATATTCTTTCCGTTATAATTTTTGTGAATGATCGGCTTCACCTCTTTTCCCGAACAATCTGGAGAGGTATCCATATGGGAGCAAAAACAGATGACCGGAACTTTTTTCTCTGTATTGGAAGGAAGGGTTGCATATACGTATCCGTGTTCATCCATGTGAGCGTCCTGGATTCTCATCATTTGCAATTCTTCTGCTAAAATAATTCCCAGGTTCTTCTGCTTCTCTGTAGATGGGCAGGACGTTGATTCCGGATCCGATTGTGTATCGATCTGAACATAACGGAGAAATCGTTCGGTTACTGTATGCGTGATTTTCATAGTACTAATTATGTAAAATGTTGATTTCAAAAGTACGCATTTGGTGAGAAGAGAGGTTCGATCTGCAACCAAAAAAATAATATATTTGCGGCTCGTTTTTGAAATAGTATTGGCATCTTAGTCCGGACGTTCAGGCCAAAACGCCTGAAGTCTGGATGCAGGCCGAAGCGCCTGCACTCAGTTTGTGAAAAGTGAAATATTGGCATCTTAGCTCAGTTCGCCGGAGGACGAATTCGACCTTTGGCGAATTGGTAGAGCAATCCGCCTGAGGCGGATGTGTCACTGGTTAATTGAAATAATGAAATGTATTGGGTTTATATAGTTCAATCGGTCAGCTCAGGAAAACGGTATATTGGTCAGACAAATAACATGGGCCGGAGATTGGAAGAGCATAATACAAGATCAGGAAGATACACCAGCAATAAAGGACCATGGGAAATAGTATATCACGAAAAGTTTGATACGCGATCCGAAGCAATGAAAAAAGAAAAGTTCTTGAAAAGTGGAAAAGGGAGAGAATTGTTAAAGAAAATATTGGCATCTTAGCTCAGTTGGTAGAGCAACGGACTGAAAATCCGTGTGTCACTGGTTCAACTCCAGTAGATGCCACAGAAAGTGAAAACCCTCCTATCCCTGAGAGGGTTTTTTTATTGTAGTTTTACCCACATGAATTTAGTGATCGATATAGGGAACACATTGGCCAAAACGGCTGTGTTTTCCGGCAATGAATTTTCATCATTCTCTTCTTTTGAGAAATTCTCAGTAGAGCATCTGAAGGGGTTGTTGACAAAAAATCCTTCCGTTAAAAATGTGATCCTTTCCTCAGTAACAAATCATGATAGGGATATTTCGGAATTTCTTAAGTCAAGCTGCTTTTATATTGAACTATCGGAGACAACAAAGATTCCGATTGAGAACCTTTACCGGTCGAAGGAATCACTGGGCAAAGACCGGCTGGCTTGTGCGGTAGGAGCTCAACTTCTTTTTCCGAATCAGGATGTTTTGGCTATTGATGCAGGAACTTGCGTAAAGTACGATTTTGTGAATTCAAGAAATCAATATTTGGGCGGCGGTATTTCTCCCGGCATCGATATGCGCTTTAAGGCGCTGCATCAGTTTACGGATCAACTTCCGCTTTTAAAGTATCAGGCATTTGATAAACTCATAGGGGAAACTACCGATGAATCAATTCTGTCAGGTGTTTTGAACGGAGTGGAAGAGGAAGTGCGCGGTGTGATCGAAAGATACAAATGTCAATACCCGGAACTGAAGGTCGTTTTCACGGGCGGTTTCATGAAATTTTTCGAAAGGATATTTAACATTTCGGGTAAGGAAAATTCAAGCATCTTTGCGGATTCGTTTTTGGTATTGAAAGGACTTAATGTAATATTGAACTATAATGTCAAATAATAAAAGTTTACGGTTTACGGTTTACGGCCTGCCTGCCGGTCAGGCAGCTTTGCGGTTTGTGATCATTTCACTTTTCACTTTTCACTTTTCACTTTTCACTTATTCTCAGACCATCACCAACTCGCCCTATTCCCGGTACGGATTGGGAGAGCTTCAGTACAGTGGTTTTGCCAACAATATTCCTATGGGCGGAATTTATAATGCGGTTCAGAACGATACCATTGCCCCTTTTTATATTAACACTTCCAACCCGGCATCGCATGCTTCTATTCGTATTACGGTTTTTGATTTAGGTTTTAAAACCAATACGACCCAGATGGAGACCACCGATAAAAAATTTCAAACTACCCAGTCGGCTCTTTCCTATATGGCGTTAGGATTTCCTGTGGCAAAATGGTGGGGTGCCAGTTTTGGATTGCTTCCTTATAGCAGTGTAGGTTATAAGATCTACGATACAGCCCGGGTCGACAGTATAGGGAAAATAAATTATTCGTATGAAGGAGAAGGCGGCATCAATCAATTGTATTTCGGAAATGGTTTTAAGATCAAGAACCTCTATTTAGGTGTAAATGCTTCTTATCTTTTTGGCGACCTGGTTTTTTCCAGCCGTGATTCCTTTCCAAAGGGTTCCAATTTTTTTAATACTAGACTCTCGCAGACGACCCGTGTCAGTGACTTTCACTATACGTTCGGTGCCCAGTACAAACTGGCTTTGAAAAAGAACTGGTCGTTAACCATTGGAGCAACCGGCGGCTTGCAGACAAATATCAATGTAAAGCAATCAACTTTTGCGGCTACCTATTTAAATAATTTCGGTGTGGAAGTAGTAAAAGACACGGTTTTGAATAATGCAGATGTGAAAGATACCATTACGATCCCAATGTTTTTTGGCGGAGGATTGGTCCTGAAAAAAGGAGACCGATGGATGTTTGGAGCGGATTATTCCATGCAGGACTGGTCGTCTTTCACTTCTTTCGGGCAGAAAGGAATTCTTAAAAACTCCCGGCGAATCGCTGCCGGAGTTCAATATATTCCCAACAAAAGCGCGGGCTCGAAAGAACCCTATTTTAAAAAGATCTTTTACCGCGCCGGATTCCGTTACGCCGATTCTTATCTGGAGCTCCGGAATACTTCTTTAAAAGATTATGCGGTTACGTTTGGAGCGGGTTTCCCGTTAAGAAAAATAAAAGTGGGTGAAACGTATTCCCAGTCCATCATCAACGTGGGCTTTGAACTGGGCCAGATGGGCACAACAGAGAATCAGCTGATCAAAGAGAAATATTTTAAAGGAGTGGTGAGCTTCACGCTCAATGACAGATGGTTCATTAAGAGAAAGTATGATTAATATGTGCAAGGCGGGAAGTAAATACACGCGTTTTGCCTTATACCTTATACCTTATACCTTATACCTCTTCTTTGCTTCCTGCCAGACCGATATCCAGACGATTAAACAAGTGACGTCATTTAAGAATCTTCCCGGAGAATCAATGAAAGAGGCAGAGATCCTTTACAGCGACTCCGCAAAAGTTAAAATGAAGTTAACGGCGCCGCAAATGGACCGCTATTCTGGCGAGAAACCGTATATAGAAATGCCGCAGGGAATGAAAATGTTCT